>CAYJWQ010000118.1:0-1579 GCA_964373895.1 uncultured Nitrospirota bacterium | reverse complement strand
AAGTTACTGAAAAACTCTGTGATGGCCAGGCTGCTCAAAAAGTTCCAGATGCAAGGCCGCAGGGACCGAGGAGACCGCAGCGTACGATATCCGTACGTGAGGATCTCCGAAAGACCGAGAACGCAGCAGATGGACTTTTTCAGCAGCCTGTTTTAGCCCCTCCGTTTTACCTTGCGGGCGGTGGTAATGAAACCAGAGTGGGCGACCATGCGATGGTCCGGCCGAACACTCCGTCCGTCAATGTTCCACCCCCGCAGCAGCGTCTCAAAGGTGGAGATCCATTCAAAGGCGGGTTCTTTCCGAAGCGCCTCGACGACCTTTTCAACCTGTGGGACGGTTGGGAGGAACGATAAGAAAATCCCGCCATCACATAATTTTAGCGCCGCGTGCGAAACGACCTGATGCGGTTCTGGAAGGTCCAAAACAATTCGATCGATCGCTTCCTCGGCGATCCCTTGGTAAATATTGTTGGGCTGAATGAGCAGACGATCCGTCGGTCCCAAATACGATTCTATGTTTTTCATCGCCCGCATGGCAAAATCCTCTCTGATTTCATAGCTGATGACCTTCCCTTTTTCACCTACCGCTTGCAGCAGGGCGAGGGTCAACGCGCCGGAACCGATCCCCGCTTCGACGACCGTCGCGCCAGGATAGATATCGGCCCACATAAGAATCAGCGCGATATCTTTTGGATAGAGGATCTGCGCCCCGCGCGGCATATGAAGGATGAACTCCGACAGGGTCGGTCGCATGGCAAAAAAACGCGACCCTCTGGATAAGGCCACCTCTCTCCCTTCCTCCTGGCCGATTAAATCGTTATGCGCCAACATCTCGCCGCTAAATTGGAATGTCGCGCCAGACTTCAATGTCAATCGGTATGCCTGACCTTTCATGTTGACCAAGTGAACAATCTCGCCCGATGCCAATAGTCTCATTCTGCCCTGTCATAAGAGAAGTGTAGACGTACGACGGTTTAACTATCATAGTGAATGTGTGTGGCAATTGCAATTTCTTGGACAGGTTACAAAAGGTTTGCCTTTCTTCCCTGATTCCGGTATCTTATCCGAGGCGTTTTTTGCTAAAATGTACTTCCTTATTCATGCCCGCAGCATGTGGAGATGCGTGGCATACTAAAGCGGTTTGCCTCGAATAATCAAGGGGGTGGGGATGGATATCACGAGGGCAACGTATTTCGCGATCGCGACGGAAGATCAATCTGGAGAGCTTGCCCGCTTTGCAAAAGTAATGTTGGAGCACAACATTAACCTGGCCGGAGTCTGGGGGTTTGGAATGGGGCGTGGCAATGCGGAGATTGTCGCAATTCCGCGAGATCCGATTCAATTTAGAAGGGCGCTAAAAGGAAGCGGCTGGAGGGTGCGTGAGGGAACCTGTTTTCATCTGACCGGTGAAGATCGCGCGGGGGCGCTGTCCGAGACCCTCGATCGGATTGCCCAGGAAGGGATCAATCTCCACGCGGTTGACGCAATGGGGTTTGAAACACGTTATTCCGCCTACGTCTGGTGTGACGAGAAAGACATTGAAAAACTTCGGAAGATACTCAAGGGATGGTGAGAAAGAC
>CAYJWQ010000117.1:0-1602 GCA_964373895.1 uncultured Nitrospirota bacterium | reverse complement strand
GCCATCGAGGCGACACGCGCAACGCCCTTCTCGGTCTGCTGTATCGTCACCTCCTTCAGCCGTTCTCTCAATAGGGGCGCCTGCGCTTCAGCGACCTGTCTCTTCGCTTCGACATCGTAAAGCTCCCGGGCGCCTCTCTCCTTTTTTCTAAGAAGCTCCGTTTTTCTTAGTTCAACGTGGGCCAGATTGTTTCGAGATTGCGCAAGACGCGACGTTAATTGAAAAAGCGCGACCTTCCCCTGCTCCAACTCCGCGCCCCGGCGGACAACGTCCGCTTGAAGGCGGGCAACCTCTGCCTCCCGGTGATGAAGCAGCCGCTCCTTCTCTGGAAGAATCGCCTCAATCCCAACCTTGTCGCGCAGGAGACGTTCTGCCTCAAAATGAAGGGCACTCTCTTCTTTTTTGATTTCTTCAATCTCCTGGCCAGCGTTAAAGCGGATTGCCCCCCACTCTTTTCTTTGTGCCCGAATCAACTCTATTTTTCCTTCCAGCCGCTGAATTTTTCCATTAATCTCATAGACATGCTTGTTATCCTCTCCCAACTCTTGATCTTTCTGGGCGAGAGAGAGCCGGCTTTCGGCCTGCCGACAATCCAGCCCGGACAATTCGGCCTCCTGACCGGTCGCCGCATCGTTAAGGACCGTCTCTTCTCTCTCCAACGTCTCTTGAACCGTTACCCAGCAATCCCACTCCACCTTTCCTATTTGCAATTCAAACGACTTTAGTTCCTCTTTTAACTTTTGATATTTCTCCGCCCTCTTGACCTGACGATCCAGCGCATTGACCTGTCGTTTTATTTCCCCAATAATATCGCGAACGCGCGTTAAGTTTTGCTCGGTTGCCTCCAGTTTGCGCAGCGCCTCCATTTTTCGTATGCGATACTTCGCGATACCCGCCACCTCCTCCACAATCTCACGACGTTGAAGGGAAGAGGCGTTGATCAGGTCGTCCACCTTTCCCTGTTCGATAATGGTATGAACCCTATATCCTGCTCCGGTATCAATAAGAAGGTCGCGGATATCTTTCAGACGGCAGGGCGCCTTATTGATAAGATATTCGCTCTCTCCAGATCGAAAGAGACGACGACTGACTGTCACCTCGGAATAGGGGGTATAGGGTAAAGGAAGCTGGTCGGCCACGTCACCGAATGTAAGCGAGACCTCTGCCATCCCTAACGCTTTTCGCATTTCCGTGCCGCTAAAGAGAACATCTTCCATCCGCTCTCCCCGCAATGTCTTCGCACTCTGCTCTCCCAACACCCAGAGGATCGCATCGGCTAAATTGCTTTTTCCGCAGCCGTTCGGACCGACAATCGCGGTAATGCCAGGCTTAAACGCAATGGACGTTTTATCGCAAAAGGATTTAAAACCAAAAATATCCAATCTCTTTAGATACACAGCCCCCTCCACAGATCAAGAAAGGAATAAAATTACAATTTTCATACCATAACGTTAGTGGAAAGTAAAGGAAATAAACAAGATAGGGTATACAGTTGAACTTTAAAGCCCAAGATATAGGGCCATAACTGTCCTAATGTTTATTTTGCTTCTTAGGCGGACGCACCAGGTGGAAATCAATCTGAAGGCCCTCGAGGTCTACGCG
>CAYJWQ010000116.1:0-1602 GCA_964373895.1 uncultured Nitrospirota bacterium | reverse complement strand
GGGGGCTTAGCTAAGCCCCTGTATAACGGTCTCATAATCACATTTCAAGAGTGTCAATTCTATTATGAGACAGTTAATAAGACACCTCCTTTGAGTGTTCGCTTATCCTAAACTCTCACGTTCAAAAGTGTCCACCATTTTAGGGGAGCAGCATAGAGCAGTATCGTAGGGGTACATTTTAGATGATTTAATACGGCGTTTTATGATATGGTTACGGCATACTATGTTAGTTGAACTTGCCGTCATTTTTATCCTCATCCTGGCCAATGGGTTCTTCTCTTCTGCCGAAATCGCCGTCATCGCCGCCAGAAAAAGTAATATCAAAAACCTTTCCGATCAAGGGGACAGCAATGCGGAACTCTTGTGTCAAATCCAGAATGATCCAGAACCGTTCCTGGCGACGGTACAGATAGGGGTAACCCTCGTCGGCTCATCCGCCGCGGCGGTCGGAGGTGTAACCGCGATTGAAACGATTAAGCCTTTTTTGGCACAGATTCCACTTTTACAGCCTGTAAGCGGGTTCATCTCCGTATCCATTGTCGTGATATTCATTTCTTACTTCTCTCTGGTCTTTGGGGAGTTAATCCCAAAATCGCTTGCCCTAAAATACCCAGATCAGATTGCGTTGGCTGTGGCAAAACCCTTCGACTTGCTTGCCAAAGGGTTACGGCCTCTTGTCCATGTGCTGACGGCGCCCATCCGGTTCTCCCTTAAACCGATCGTGGGAAAAGTCGTGCCGGGAAGTTTTATCTCGGAGGATGAAATTAAATTTCTTTTAAAAGAGGGAAAAGAAAAGGGGGTTTTTAACCAAACTGAACAGGAACTGATTCATAGTGTTTTTGAGTTCAATGATATTTGTGTCAAAGAGGTCATGATCCCCCGACCGAAAATCCATGCTATCCAAATTGACACCCCTTCCCGTGAGCTGCTGAAATACGTTACGGAAAATATGTTTTCGAGGTATCCCATTTATAAGACGAATATGAATGACATTGCCGGCATCCTCTATTTTAAGGATTTAGTCGGAGTCTTAATTCAGCAAAAAGAGGTTGTTTTAAGAGATCTCCTCCATCCGGCCTATTTTGTCCCTGAAACGATGCAAGTCAGCAGACTTCTAAAGGAGCTTCAACGTCGTAGAATCCAAATGGCAGTTGTAATCAATGAATATGGGAGTGTGGAAGGATTGGTCACCATGGAAGATTTGGTCGAAGAGATTATAGGAGAGATCCATGATGAGTATGATATTGAGGACCGGCCTGTGGAACGCCTTAAAGATGGTTCTCTGGCCGTCGATGCCTCTCTTTCTGTTCGGGATCTCAAGAATGACTATGGTCTTCCCATACCAGAAGCGGCGGATTACGAAACGCTGGGAGGTTTTGTGCTGGCGCAATTACAAGATATGCCTAAGGGGGGAGAAATTATTCAATTTGGCGACTATAAGTTCACCATCGTTGATATGGATGGCCGCCGTATTTCCAAATTGAAGGTTGAAAGAAAACCGGCATTGGATAAGGCGCAGAAAAGCTAACGGAGACTTCTTTAAATAGCATACCGAACATACTCCCCATGAAAACTTTCTGTTATTTCCACCCAAAAAGGTAA
>CAYJWQ010000115.1:0-1617 GCA_964373895.1 uncultured Nitrospirota bacterium | reverse complement strand
AAACTGCGTAAGTCGGGCTAATTCGATCGTGTCTGCCCCCGCAATCGGTTTATTAAGATTTCACCCAACAGGTGAGTATTCTACTCGCCAGAAACCCAATAGCCAAAAGGACTTTTCTCGTTTTTACGAATTCCTATCTCTGTTTTAGGGTATGATGCCTTAGTTGACTCCCATATGACAGAATGATAGATTCAAAAATTAATCATGTCACTGCGGTCTCACATATGTTGGAACTAAAATTCTTAAGGGAAAATCTGGAAGAAACGAAGAAGAGGCTTGCCTTAAGACAAGTTGAAATCTCGTTTGACGCATGGTGGGAGATCGACCAGAAACAAAGGGCGTTGAAAGCGAAAGTTGAAAACCATAACCAGAGGAAAAACCAGGCATCAGCAGAGATCTCCAAGCTCAAGAGAGAGAAGGCGCCCATTGAATCCATCTTACAAGAGATGAAAGAGGTATCGGTAGAAATGGAGCGTCTCGAGTCAGACTTAAAGAAAGCGGAAGAAGAAGCGCGCTCTTTCTTGTTGACGCTGCCCAATCTCTCTCACCCTTCTGTTCCTACCGGCAAAGACCAACAAGACAATCAGGAGGTGCGCCGATGGGGAAAGATTCCCGCATGGAACACTACGCCAAAAAGCCATTTTGAAATTGGAGAAGCACTGGGGCTTCTTGACTTTGAGGCTGGGGCGAAGATTGCCGGGTCACGCTTTGTCCTCTACCGTGGTTGGGGGGCGCGGCTTGAGCGCGGCTTGATCAATTTTATGCTTGATCTGCATATCAACGAGCATGGATATCAAGAGGTGCTTCCCCCTTTTATTGCAAACAGGACAAGCATGATAGGAACAGGCCAACTTCCAAAGTTTGAGGGGGATCTTTTTCGTCTGAAAGATGAAGACTATTTCCTCATTCCGACTGCGGAAGTTCCGGTCACCAATATTCACCGGGGGGAAATTCTCTTGGAAGAGATACTCCCCATCTCGTATGTAGCCTATACCCCCTGTTTTCGGAGGGAGGCCGGCTCCTATGGAAAAGACACCCGTGGCCTGATTCGCCAACACCAGTTCAATAAGGTGGAGCTTGTCAAATTTTCTGTTCCTGAAGCTTCGTATGCCCTTTTAGAGAGACTGCTACAGGATGCCGAAGCGGTACTAAAACAGTTAGGACTCCCTTATCGTGTGATCTCCCTTTGCACAGGCGACCTTGGATTTGCCGCAGCCAAAACTTATGACATCGAAGTGTGGTTCCCATCGCAACAGACCTATCGGGAGATATCTTCGTGTAGTAACTTTGAGGCGTTTCAGGCGCGGCGCGCGGATATTCGTTATCGAACCTCTGGAGGAAAAATTCAACACCTGCACACCCTAAATGGATCAGGTCTTGCGGTAGGCAGAACAGTTGCGGCCCTTTTAGAAAATTTCCAGCAGGAAGATGGATCGGTGGTTATTCCGGAGGCGTTACGGCCTTATATGGGAGGAGTGGATCGAATTCGCATGGAAAATAAGGGGGTGGGGCGACGCGAACCCCTATAAACGGAGAGGTGGCCGAGTGGTCGATGGCGGCGGTCTTGAAAACCGTTATCCGCAAGGATCGTGGGTTCGAATCCTACCCTCTCCGCCA
>CAYJWQ010000114.1:0-1619 GCA_964373895.1 uncultured Nitrospirota bacterium | reverse complement strand
ATCCGTCGAATCACGGCAACCGTCTCTTCCACCTTTTCTCGCAGTGATTGATCAAAGACAACCTCTCTCCGTCTGCGCGAGCCATGATGATAAATCGCCCCGCGCGGCACTTCTTTCCCAGTCATCTCCTCTAGACAAAGAGCTTGGGCGCACAGTTGGAGGTCGTCGTTAACATATTTATCCAGCCTCCCGGATTTATATTCGACCGGGTAAGGGGTCTCTCCATGAAACTCTACAACGTCTGCTTTTCCAATCAGACCGAAGCGGTTGCTCCAAAGCGGCAGCGCCCGTTCGACACGAACCCCATCTTCCCATCCGCTCTCTTCAGGCTGGTCTGTTCGCTCATGCAGATCCCTTCCCCGCATCGTGTAAACATTTTCCTCGAACGTCTGCTCGACATGGATCAACGCGCAGCGACGAGGACAGTAGGCGTATTGATTCAATGAGGAGATTGGAACAGGATCACCCGCATCCATGTCAAACCCTCTCTATCAGCTCGACTCCTTTCGGAATTCGGTCTTTGTGAATCGTAATCTTGTAATCCGAGAAACGACGAGGAGCACTAACTCCATCTACTTTCTTAACCTCCACCACTTGATCAAGTTCTACCAACTTTTGCGCCGGTGCACAGCCAAGCTTCGCCTGCCGAGCGCGCTGCTCCGCATTTGTGTCGGTACCAACATGCTTGAATATCTTTAGCCCGCGTATTGCCATCATGCCACGGGCAGCAGACCGGTCATGGTCGAACATATTTTCAAGCGACTTCCATAAAAGAGACAGATCCTCTTCTGTAAATCCTGTCTGTTCAGCCAAGTGGGCACTGATAAACCCTTGGCAGGCGTACAGGCCGTATGGGATTAAATTTTTCCGACCCATTGTTTGGTTTTCTGTACCCTTTTCCTCTCGCTCTCTTTGTTCCTTTACAGTAGCAACGGCCATTCTGGTAATTCCTGGTTCAAGAGGCAGAATCGGGTCAATTGACCGAGAGAAAGTCAGTTGAACAGCCCCGCGTACTTGGCCCGCATTCTTGGTGGTCTTTTGATCATTTTCATCCTTATTGGTGCTCATCACGGCACCAAATGCCCTAACATCATAGAAGTTTTTACACATCCACTGCTTGGCCATCTCGTTCTTCTTCTGGTTGTCGGCTTTCTTGTATTCGTCTAACTCTGCCAATTTTGCGTGAGCCGTCTGGATTGTTCGATTGAGAACATCGCCCTGCGAGATAAATATACAGAATGGGCTCTTGTTCTCTTCGGCTATCTGAACATAGTTCCTAATCTTTCGTTTAATAGCTACATCGCTGACCAAACCATGCATATCTTCAGGATCCATCCGAGGCGCATTCGCAGCATCCGGATCACCGTTTGGATTTCCTTTCTCACAATCAAACAACAATAGAAAGTCGTAGCGGTTTTGAATAGGCCGACCCATTGTTTCCTCCTTTATTTATTGATCATTCTGTTGATTGTCAGGGGTGTCATTGTCCTTACGCTGTGCGCGTTGATGGTAATACCCAAGGGCAAAGCGTCCTTGCTCCTCAAGCGTTAACGTTCTTTTGAAAGTTGTCCCCATCTTTTTTATGTCCGTGATCTCCTCAATCTGTTTTTGAAAATATT
>CAYJWQ010000113.1:0-1723 GCA_964373895.1 uncultured Nitrospirota bacterium | reverse complement strand
AAGGGTCAAAACAATCTGAAAACTTAGGTCAAAATAATTTGAAAATCAACACCCGTTCTCTGGCCTGCGGATGCGGGTTAGAGATAGAGTGCTCATATAGGCGCGTGAGGAATACTGAATAGAAACTCTTGGCGTTTATAGCCAATAGATAAAGGAAGATTCGTTACGGTGGAAGGGTGAGGTTCAAAGAGGCAGACTGGCTAGAGGTCAGTTGAGGAGACCGTTCGTCAAGGATGGGATTTCCCCCCGTTCTGGACTGGGGGAGATTTTGTCCATTGACAAACCTTTCTCATAGGCGCATTAGAAAAAAAGCGGGAAAATTCCCTCCTTGAAAAGGAGGGAATAGGGGAGGTTATCAACGTTTTTCTCTTTATTTTTCGGTCTGTTCTATTGAATGCCTTTTAATAAACCCCTCCTAACCTCCCCTTGCGTCGGTGCGGATTAAAGATGCGATACCCACTCAAATTCCAAAGAGCCAAATTATAGCCCACATTTTACATTTTCTCTATTGCGTAATCTGAGTTTAACATGCAGATTATTGGAGTGCCCATGACCATCCTCCGGGCGCATCTCTGACCCTCTCGGATATCTCCCACAGGCAAAGAACCGCCTCCACGTCGTTTTATCTCGTCATCGTCGCTACCTTTGAGAACCCACTTGTCTACTTCAAAACAAGTTTTGCGACAGACTGCTATTCTTTTCTTATCTTTTTTGGTATATTCCCGTTACATGATTGTTTCATTTCAATGGCGATATCTATCACATAAGGAGATCAGAAATGTGCCCTGCCACAGAATCTGAATTTAAAGGCAGTCCGATGCTGGTGTTAAGCCAGGGGACTGATGACCGGTTTCCGTTTCAGTTTGGACTCAAAAAAGCAAAACTGATCCTGGAACATCTCGAAGCGATCAAGGGCTTTGTGGAGAAACATGACACAAACAAGTGAAGTTGAGTTTTTGAAGTGGAGGGCCATTGAGCAGACGGATCGCATACTTGCGATGGTATGCCACAGACGGAGGGGAACTCGTTTTGAATCTGCTGCCGCAGGATCGAAGATGCGTGTTGGTATCTTTGGTAAATCGCTTTGAGATACTCCCATTTTGATCGTTTGCCCATCGTGTAACCCTTCCGGTCGGTTCTTAATGCCGTAGGGTTACATTTTCAATGATTTGATACGCCCTAAATGGCCTCTGTACCCTGTGTCAGGCCGTACAACGCATAGACCATCTGGTCAATCTCCCGCTCCAACGCCGTCGTGTTGGCATTGGGATCACGCCTCTTTTCTACGCCAGTTCGGCAAGAAGCGGTTTTCCTATGAGATTTACGGATCGTAAATCTTTTCCCGATGGCCTACGCGTAGAATCAAAACCTCACTTTTTTTTACTTGGAAAACAACGCGATAGTCCCCTACGCGCAGTTTCCACCTTCCCTTGAGGGATCCCCGAAGTGGAAGGCCATATTTTC
Source organism: uncultured Nitrospirota bacterium (assembly GCA_964373895.1). Classification (GTDB taxonomy): domain Bacteria; phylum Nitrospirota; class Nitrospiria; order SBBL01; family SBBT01; genus SBBT01. Next base: position 259 of record CAYJWQ010000113.1, on the reverse strand, counting down.
CGGGATCAACGGCCAATCTTTTTCCGATGGTGGCAACGATCTGCCTGGCAATCGGACGGTCTAACGTGTCCAAGTCTGCCTCTGCATCGGGTGTATACAGAATAGCAAAGTCAGTCATAGCGCTTTAACATTGCGCTGTGAGAAATCAGTCTTTTTCGGTCTATTTTAACGGAATCCGCGAGATGATCAAGGGCGGCATCTTCCTTTGCTTCAAGTGCCTCTTTGACCAAATTCCTCACAATAGACGCAAGTGGCTGAT
>CAYJWQ010000112.1:0-1732 GCA_964373895.1 uncultured Nitrospirota bacterium | reverse complement strand
GGGGCAGCGCCCTCTTTAGAGCAGGCGATGCTGCCAGAAGGAGGGGCCTCCGCAACAGCGTCCTATGTCCGGTATTGGGTGGTGGTGGATGTGGGGTTAGCCATCGGATCCCTGTTGGGAGGGATACCTGGATTATTGCGGCAGATAACCGATCAGGTCTACCCAATCACCTTTTCTATCTATACCGGCCTTGTGGCATTATCAGGCCTCTTTTATTTGGGTCTATCCCCACGATGGGATGCTGCCAGGCCGACCCCGCAAACAACACTCACCCCCCATTCCAAGCGTAATCTTTGGCGTCTTTCCGGACTTTCAGCCATTGACTCTTTCGCCGGAGGATTCTTAGCCAGCACGCTGATCGCCTACTGGCTCTATGCGCGCTTTGGCGTGGATGAAACGACCGTAGGCCCGCTCTTCTTCGCAGCGCGGGTCTTCAATATCCTATCGTATCTTGCAGCAGGGTGGGTGGCAAAAAAAATCGGGCTTCTCAACACAATGGTCTTTACCCATCTCCCATCCCATCTGATGCTGTTTGGGATGGCCGTTTCCCCAACTTTTTCTATGGCAGCCACATTTTTTCTACTGAGAGAATGTCTTGTGGAAATGGATGTGCCGACACGTCAGGCCTATTTAGTGGCCATGGTTGCGCCCCACGAGCGGACATTTGCCACCGGCGTGGTCAATCTCACGCGAACCGCCGCATGGTCGGTCGCACCTATCTTTTCAGGATATGCAATGGCCTCGCTTTCCCTGTTGGCGCCATTGATTGTGGGAGGCGGGATAAAAATCGTATACGACCTGCTTCTTTTGTATTCATTTCGTGATGTGAAACCAAAAACTCCCTAACAGGAGAGTGAAAAACGTTTCTTTATCCCTTTGCAGCCCGTTTCCGCTCTATTTCATCCAGAATCCGCTTCCGAAGCCGGATTGAAAGAGGGGTGATCTCGACCAGCTCGTCGTCTGCGATGAACTCGATCGCCTGCTCAAGAGAGAGCAGACGTGGCGGGGTGAGTTGAATGTTTTCGTCGCTCCCTGCGGCGCGCATGTTGGTCAGTTTTTTCGCCCTTAAGGGATTGACCACCATGTCGTTCTCCCGCGAATATTCTCCGATAATCATTCCCCCATAGCATTTCGCCCCGGCACCGACAAACAAACCGCCTCGTTCCTGAAGGCTGTAGAGGGCATAGGCGGTGGTCTCGCCAGCCTCCATCGCAATCAAGACCCCCCTTGTGCGGGTGGTAATCTCTCCTTTGTGTGGACCATAGCCATCAAAGATAGAATGGAGAATCCCTGTTCCCTTGGTCTCGGTCATCAACTCGGACTGAAGGCCGAGCAGCGCCCTTGCCGGGATGCGATACTCCAGGCGAACACGCCCATCCGTGCCGATCTGGTGATTAATCAGCTCCCCCTTTCGGCGTCCCATCTTCTCGATGATTAGCCCCTGATAGGTCTCCTCGACATCCACGGTCAATATCTCGTATGGCTCCAGCGTCTCGCCATCCACCTTCTTCAAGATAACGCGCGGTTTTGAGACGGCCAGTTCAAAACCCTCCCGCCGCATCGTTTCAATCAGGATTGACAGATGCAGCTCCCCCCGCCCGGAAACCTTAAATATCTCTCCGGCCTCTTCAACACGGAGGGCGACATTGGTTCGAAGCTCTCGGAAGAGACGATCCCGCAGGTGACGGCTGGTCACATACTCACCCTCCGTCCCGGCAAGAGGAGAGTTATT
>CAYJWQ010000111.1:0-1893 GCA_964373895.1 uncultured Nitrospirota bacterium | reverse complement strand
TTTTGTACAAGTTATTTTGGCGCGGCTCCTAAGCATCGTGCATTCTTCTGGGCCGTTCTCGCATCGTCGTCGGAGCACTCTCTTTCCCTGTGATTAGGGGGGTTATTGTGCTACGCACAGATCGCAAATCGATTGTAGATCGATCTCTTCAGTAAATCAACCCAAGCGTACCCCCATAGAAAAAGGGAAAAGAGGTTACCGACGGTTGTCTGGAATGGAGGAAAGCGCCCGCTCGATCGCCTGCTCGCTTTTTTGGGGAATCGGCGCGTCTTCCCGTCTAAGAAGCGTTAGATGCTCCCGTAGGAAGTAGAGGTCTTCCGGTCGGTCAATGTCGTACCAGAAAGGGAGGAGATGACAGCGTTTCTTCTTTTCGTTGAGCTTGCGGAGGGTCTCCGTCAGGACCCGTCCTGTCCCCCACAAAATGCCGCAAAAGGGAGGGACCATCGGCTTGTTTGCGCCGATCAGATAGTACCCCCCATCAAGGCTTGGCCCCAATACGAACGGGAAGGAATCAAGCTTAAGGAACGCCTCTCGGATGAACTCAATAGGCAGTGTGGGGGCATCGCACCCGATGAGGACGACCTTTGAAAAACCGGACGCAAATCCCCATGCAAAGGCGTTTTTCATCCTTTCTCCCAAGTCGTCTCCTTGCTGGGATAGGAACAAGAGGGAAAACTGCTTTGCACACTGACGAAAAAAGGGATGACGGAAATCCGGCGCGCAGGCCAGGACGCGCTGCATCGGCAGCGGGGCGGTCAAATCAAGGGTGTCCAGAATCAACGCTTTTTGAAGGTGGGCCGCGTCTCTTTCAGAGAGGAGGGGACAGAGCCGCGTCTTCACCTTGCCGGGAGACGGGGCCTTTGCAAAGATGATCAACGCTTCTGCCGTCATAGAGCGCAGCCCGTCTAGGCAAAAACAACGGTTTTATTCCCATGCACCAAAACGCGGTCTTCCACATGCCATGTCACCGCCCGCGCCAGCACCACCCGTTCGACATACTGCCCCACCCGTTTTAATTCCTTTACGTTATGCCGATGATCCACCCGTTGCACATCTTGCTCGATAATCGGTCCCCCATCTAAATCGGCAGTCACATAATGGGCGGTTGCCCCTATGATCTTCACCCCCCTTTCATAGGCGCGCGCGTAAGAGTCGGCGCCGACGAACGCCGGCAGAAAACTGTGGTGGATATTGATAATGCGGTGAGGGTAGCGGGAGACAAACTCGGGAGTGACGATTTGCATATAGCGCGCGAAGACCACGGCATCAATTTTCCCTTCCATCAATTGAAGTTGATCCGCCTCCGCCTTTTGCTTCTTATCCCGCTCCACGGGAACATGGTGAAAAGGGATTCCCCAAGATGTAACCGTTGTTTCCAGGTCTGGGTGATTTGAAATAATCATGGAAATTTCCGCAGGCAGGTCTCCCACCTTACAACGCCAGAGCAATTCATAAAGGGCATGTTCCTCCCTGGAGACAAAAACGGCAAGTTGCTTGATCCGGCTGGCGTAGGCCAGATGCCACTCCATGCCAAACCGATCGGCTACCGCATTAAAGGCCCGCTCTAATTCGTCACTTCGGTCTATTAAGTGAGGGAGCTGAAATTCCACCCGCATGAAAAAGGTTCCCCCCACCCTCTCGGTGGCGTGTTGATCCGAATGGATGATGTTGCCCCCCTGGCTCAACAGGAATTGTGAGATGGCTGCGATAATACCAGGTCGATCCGGACAGGAGATGAGAAGGCGACCAATGTCCTGAAATGGTTCAGTCATGAAAGACGACGGAATGATTGTAACGGTTTGTGGGTCGCCCAAAGCGACCCACAAATTGGCTCCCCAGGCCGGATTCGAACCAGCGACCCGACGGTTAACAGCCGTCTGCTCTGCCAGCTGA
>CAYJWQ010000110.1:0-1950 GCA_964373895.1 uncultured Nitrospirota bacterium | reverse complement strand
CTTGGGAGTGCCGATTAAAAGGAGGGTTTTTCGGGGGGTTAGAATGTCTTCGATGATGATACTGATGCTACGCCGGATTCTTTGGGCCGTTCCGGTATTGTGGCTGGTGGCGACCCTTACCTTTGTGATCATGCATATCGTCCCCGGTGGACCGTTCGACAAAGAAAAGAACCTCCCTCCCGAAATTAAAGCCAATATTGAGGCCAAGTACCATTTAAACGAGCCGTTATCGCGCCAGTATCTCCTGTATGTCCAGGGGTTGCTTCATGGCGATTTAGGCCCCTCTTATAAATACCTGGGACGATCGGTCAACGATATCATTGGCGACAGCCTGCCGGTATCGATGAGACTCGGCCTGCTGGCATTAGGGGTCGCTCTGGCGATGGGACTGTCGGCTGGGATTTTTTCTTCGTTTTTCAGAAACTCGATCTTAGACAGGCTTTCCATGTTTGCCGCAACCGCGGGCATCGCAACGCCGAACTTTGTTCTGGGGGTTTTTTTGATCTTTATCTTTTCATACCATTTTAAACTATTTCCCCCCGCCTTATGGGAAGGTGCCCGATCGATGGTCCTGCCCGCCCTCACACTCGGCCTTGCGCCTGCCGCGTATATCGCGCGACTGACCCGCTCCTCCATTCTGGAGGCAAACCGGCAAGATTTCGTTCGGACCGCCAGGGCAAAGGGGTTGCCGGAGCTGACGATCCTGATTCGGCATATTTTAAGAAATGCCCTCACCCCCGTCGTCACAATTATCGGCCCGCTCTCCGCTGCGTTGATGACCGGCTCCTTTATTGTGGAGTTCATCTTCTCTATTCCAGGGATGGGAAAATATTTTATTACCGCTGTCACCAACCGCGATTATCCGTTGATGATGGGGGTCACATTGATCTATGCCGTTCTGATCGTCCTGGCCAATATGGCAGTGGATATTATTTATACCCTGATGGATCCAAGGGTAAAATTAGAGTAACGCCTCTTTAATAACTGTCTCATCATACAATTTATACGTTTTAGATATGATTATAAGACAGTTATACAGGGGCTTGCGTCGCCCCCTCTCGCGCGCTGTGCGCGCTATACATTAACAGTTAATAATAGGATCTATCATGCGCCCATTTTGGCAACTATTTAAACAAAGACCGCTCTCCGTTGTAAGCGCTGTTATTATTTTCCTCCTATTGTTGGTCGCCTTGTTTGGAGAGCTCTTTTCCCCCTACCCTTACGACCTCCAAAATACGGAAGAGGCGTTATCTCCTCCGGCCCGAACGCACATCCTGGGGACAGATCAGCTTGGTCGAGATCTTCTGTCGCGGCTCATTTATGGAACGCGCGTCTCGATGACGGTTAGCCTCCTCACGGCATTTTCCGCAATATGGGTCGGAACCCTCTACGGCGCCCTCTCCGGGTATTTGGGCGGAAAGACGGACACCCTCATGATGCGCTTCGTCGATGTGGTCTACGCCCTTCCCGATCTCCTCTTGATTATTTTGATGACGGTTGTGATCGGGCGAGGTGTTTTCGGTGTCTTTCTGGCCTTAAGTCTTGTCGGGTGGGTCACCGTCGCCCGATTGATTCGGGGGGAGGTGCTCCGGCTGAAGGAGCAGCCTTATATTGAATCGGCAAAGGCAATCGGCGCCTCCCACACGCGTATCCTCTTTTTGTATATTCTTCCCCATACGCTGGGTGCCCTCATCGTGACGCTGACCTTTCTGATTCCCTCCGCCATCCTGGCGGAGTCGACGTTGAGTTTCATCGGGTTGGGGCTCTCACCGCCGGCGGCAAGCTGGGGAACCCTGGCCAATGAAGGCTGGAAGGGACTTCGATTTTATCCCCATCTGATTATCTTTCCCAGTCTTGCCATTTTTATCACCATGCTCGCGTTCAACTTCCTCGGAGACGGCCTGCGTGACCTCCTGGATCCACAGCGGGCCGCTGTCGATTCCCATAATA
>CAYJWQ010000109.1:0-2070 GCA_964373895.1 uncultured Nitrospirota bacterium | reverse complement strand
CATACTATCATCCTTATTCTATAAGGCCAAGGAGGTTTTTTACTTTTTTTGATGGTGGATTAAGGATATCTGGCTTGTTGATCCGTCGAGTAAAATTATCCTCAACGGGACAGTTGGCATCCGAGGAGAGGCAATCAATCAAACCGGAATGATGCGAAGCAATACATAAGGCAAGAATCTGGCCCACAATTTGGCCCATTTGACCCTGCTCGGACAACTCCTGCCAAACAAGCTGTGCCCCTGCAGTGGAGTGATCCACCTTGCCCTTGAGCGCAGACGCATTCACAAAATCATCTTCGTCCTGGTTGATAAGACCAACAGCAGACTGGAGATAGGTTTGGAACTCTTTGCTGTATTTCCCCAAATCATGGAGCAGCCCGATAAGCTCGCCTTGCTCTTTCAAACCTATTTTGGTGGCAAGCGCTTTAGAAATTTCGGAAACCCCTAAGAGATGTTTTTCGAGACTTTGCGTGGCCCCATCTCCTTTCCGAACATGGGCAATGTGGCGGGGTGCTTCCGTACTCACTGTTTGGTTTCCTGTTTCCATCAGCGTTTCCATCCCTTATGTCACTGAAAATTTTGAGACATTGCACAGAGGGGGTCGTAGATCGAGAGGTGCCGGTCTGGAATGGGAATGTCGAGCAGTTCGACCATCAGGCGGATTACCTCATGTGGGGTGAAGTGTTCTCCGGCCTCCTCGCCGTTTTGTTCCGAGAACCGCCGTAGCAGTTCCTCCTAGATGTAGCCCATCTCCAGGTTGGAGATTTGATTGGGGCGAGGCGGTTGTTCTTCACCATTAGACCGATGGTCGCCCGATAGTTAAAGTACTCGATGATGTCATCGACGTTCTTTGAGAAGCAGTTGATGTAAGCACGGAAGTTTTCTTCGAGCAGCTTCTGGTCTTCTTCATAGACCTGGCGCAGTGTCCAGTCGGTCTTGTTCGAGAATGGCGCTGTACTGGTCTCCAGACCCTTCACCAAATTCGCTAACTCTTTTTCAGTCAGCTGAAGCCGCTTGGCCTTCACCTCGGTGGCCTTCTCCTCACGCCACTTGATCAGCACGCACTCCAGATGGCGGATGACCATGATTGGCAGGATGACGTTTTTGTAGTCGTAGGCTTTGAACTTGCCGCGCAGCCGCTCGGCGGGAAAAAACTTTTTGTGCGCTTTCCAATACAGATACAACCCGCGTTTAACGAAGCGGCCAGAAACGCCTTCCAGTGTTTTATAGGATCTCGGCAAGGTCGGCAGGGGTGTTGATGCTCTTAATACGGGGACGGAGTGTCTCCGGCAGGGCAATCCAGGAGACAGTGATGCCCTCTATGAAACCGTGCATCGATTGAACCCCATTCGCCCGGACACGTTCCACTTCAGAGAGGAGACAAGCAGGAAAATATCCCGGGAAGGGGTCGATAATCTCCCCCTTGTTCGGCCGAAAAAAGCGCGGAACAGACGGATCGCCTTCCATGAGAAGGCGAAAAATCTCTGTTGTCAGGAGCGGTTGATCAGACGCCGCGACAAGATAGCCCTCTCCGATGTCGCTTAAAAGCAGTGTTTCGATTCCTCCCAGCGGCCCGAGGCCCGGTTCTTTGTCCGCAAGATGCGTGATGCCGTATTGATGTTGGATTGCCTCTCCAGGAGACCTTCCCACGGTCACGACCTGACCACAAACCCCTTTGAGAAGCGAAATGACATGCTCGATCATGGCCCGCCCATCCGATAGGCAAATGGCCCCCTTCGGAGTGCCCATTCGAACGCTTTCCCCGCCGTTTAAGATCGCTCCGATAGAGTGACCGGCCTGCATGTCAGACAGCCTGAATTTGGGAGATCGGTTGTTGGACGGTGATTGCCGCGCCCGTCTGGAGCAGCCCTGGGGTGACCACCCTGGCCATAAAACCGAAGCGTCCTATCACCACATACTGGAGTCTTTTATCAATCGGATCGAGGGTAAAACAAGGTTTTCTCGGATCGGTCAGCTCGATTGTGACGCCGCCCGCAAAGACAAGCCGCGTGCCACTGGATAAACCCTCCAGGTTGAGATCACGTACGGTGAGATTTTCTCCCATGATGC
>CAYJWQ010000108.1:0-2215 GCA_964373895.1 uncultured Nitrospirota bacterium | reverse complement strand
ATATCAATAACTTAATTTTTAAACTGCGTAAGTCGGGTTAGGACGAACACTTTGGTATTACGAAAGGTCATTGATCTTCTCTATCACCCGGGCATCATTACCCTTGATGTTCCACGTTCTCTTTGGGAGGCTTTCCCGCCTCGGTCGTATGAAGAATCGTGCCACCGACACCGACCGTCCAACCGACTGTGGGGCTAACAAAAAGGGTATTGATGAGGAACTGGATGGTTCCTGAAGTCTGCTGCTCCCATATCACACCTCCGTCTTTCGTATGCAATATCGTCCCGCCCGCCCCTACCGCCCATCCAACCTGTTCATCAATAAAGAAGAGACCTGCCAAAAACGAGGGGACGCCACTTTTTTGGGGGCGCCACGTTTTTCCGCCGTCGGTCGTATGCAAAATGGTGCCACTCGCCCCGACAACCCAGCCAACATCAGGCCGAACAAAAAAGAGGCGCTGGAGATCTTTATCATTATTCGTCGTCTGCCGCTCCCAATGGCCTCCTCCATCCTCCGAGTAGAAAATAGATCCTCCATATCCCACAACCCAACCTTGCGTCGCATTAACCCAAAATGTGGACGTCATCGTCACAGCCGGCCTAAGCTGGGCAGGCGTCCAGCGCTCTCCCCCATCCACCGTTGAAAGAAGCAAACCCTTTGTTCCGGTCACCCAGCCATGCCGGTGATCGGCAAAGAAGACCGACGTCAGATTTGTCGTCTGACCACTATTTTGGCGAATCCATCTTTCTCCTCCGTCCGTCGTATGTAGAATGGTCCCCTTATCTCCCACCGCCCATCCCTCTTTGTCATCGACAAAATGGATCGATACCAAAAGATGTTTTGTCATCGTTTCCTGTAAAATCCAATGCGCGCCGCTATCTTTCGTTCGAAGAACAACCCCTTTATTTCCGCTAATCCAACCGTTCTTTGGGTCGATAAAAAAAAGCCCTCCGAGGGATACTGGGACGCCGCCCTCCTGGGGGCTCCATCCGCTTGGGGAGGTCATTTCAGAAGAAGGGGCCGATACCGGTTGACACCCCAAAAAAACCAGAAAAACCAAGAAAATAAAATACGGCATCGATTCGTTCACCCTGCTATGATGGTAGTTGAATCTTTCCCCAATCTTTTCCGGAATTAGGGCTAAGGTAGAGACCATCGGTCGTTCCGGCAAAAAGCCTATCGCGATCCTCTGGATGAATCACCAATGTGGTTACCGACCTGGGAGATTCTGAAAGATAATGCCAGTGATCCGCACGATCTTCCGTTTTATAAATACCGTGGTTGTTGGCCGCATACAGAACCTCCGGCCGCACTGGATCAACGGCAATGGTCATAACAAAGGCAGTCAAATTACCACCATCGGAAGAACGCCAGGTCATACCCTGATCGTCTGACTTAAAAACACCTTTATTGGTGCCGGCATATATCATCACATCTGCAAAGGTTGTAGCCGTTGCCTTTCCAAAAACAATGGTGTTGACGGACCAGCTTTTTGTCTCTGGGCTTACCAATGCCCATGTTTTTGCCGCATCAACGGTTTTAAATATGCCTGCATTCGTTCCAGCCAACATCATACGATGATTGAGAGGATCGAGCGCAAGGGCAATGGCATATCTATTCCCTATCCCCATATTGGCAGCTTGCCATTCGCCTCCCCCATCCACGGTTCTATAGATACCGTGGTTTGTTCCAATATAAATCGTTTCCGCCACATCTGGATCGACCACAATTGTGTTGATTGCCTGCGTTCCGACATTATCGTCAAGACCCTTCGCGGAGATGATCCAATTCCGACCGCTATCAATACTGCGGTAGAGGCGATCCCCGAACGTTCCAGCATAAATGAGCGTTGGGATGGAAGGATTCACCGCAATGGATGAGATATTGTAACTGCTTAATCCACGGCCGATCTTTTGAAAAGCGCTTCCCCCGTTGGCGCTTTTATAGAGACCCCCTCCTGTGGTTCCGACATACATTATCTTAGGATTTTTATAATGAAATGCGATAGAGAGAACGTTCTGTCCCTGCCCGCAACCGATGAACGAAAAGAACCCTATCGTAAGAAAGATAAACTGTATGGTCTTCATACCGCTTCAACAGGATAGCATAAACAAGTTCGTGCAAACCAGACGTCGTATCGTGCCAGGAACGGCGATAGAAACTTGTTCTGCTATCTAAATCCCTCCCCTTGCGCTGGTCTTAGCACACACTTGAC
>CAYJWQ010000107.1:0-2352 GCA_964373895.1 uncultured Nitrospirota bacterium | reverse complement strand
ATCCCTACACGGTGGTCACGGATGCCGATGGAAAATTTAAGGTTGCTGGCATTCCGGAGGGAACGTATAAGGTTGAGATCTGGCATGAACTTTTAATGAAGCAAACGAAGGAAATTACCATTAAGGGTGGCCAGGAGGCGAAATTGGATGTGGCCTTGGAGTCTAAGAAATAAGACCTCTATGCGCATGATTTGGGCGCATGATTGCGAGGGGCCCTTTGTAAGGAGGAGGAGATGGACTTTCTAGAAAATATGTTACGGGAGAAGAGGGGCTGGGTCAAGAAGTCGGCGGTGACCTACCTGGCGATGATTGCCGTCCTCTTGATCTCAACGACGCTCTTTGCCGCGACGGATGGGACGATCATCAGGGATGAATATCGGACCTTTATGGGTATCAGTTCCAGGAATGTGATCTGGTTTGTCGCCGAGGTTCATCTGATGTTTGGCGCCTTTGTGTTGGGGGTGCCGATCTTCGCGGTGACTTTGGAGGCGATTGGGGCGAAGACGAAAGACAAACGCTATGACCACCTCGCCTATGAGTTCACAAAGCTTCTCTCGGGGGCGTTTTCAACGACTGCCGCGCTGGGTGGGCTTCTGGCGTTTTCCCTTTTTGGCCTTTATCCAAAGTTTATGGCCTATATGGCAAACATTTTCCACGATGTTTTTTATGTGTACGCCCTGATCTTCTTTCTGGAGTCGTTCACCCTCTACCTTTATTACTACCTTTGGGATTCGATGCAGACGAAGAAATGGGCGCATGTCTGGCTGGGGGTGCTGCTGAATGTCTGGGGGCTGGTTTTAATGGCGCTTGCCAATACATGGGCGGCCTTCATGATGAGTCCGGTCGGAATTGATAAGGAGACCAATGCCTTTATTGGAACGGTCAGTCAGGCGATGACGTCTCCCCTCTGGCATCCCATTAATGTGCACCGAATCCTGGGAAACGTTGCCTTTGGCGGGTTTATCGGGGGGGCCTATGCGGCGGTGAGGTACCTTGGCGCGACCACGCAGAAGGATCGGTGTCACTATGACTGGATGGGATACATCAGCAATTTCATTGGTGTCGCTGGGCTTATTCCGCTCCCTTTTGCGGGATACTGGATGGGAAGGGAGGTGTATAGCGTTAGTTCCGTGATGGGGAACAACATGATGGGGGGGGCCTTCTCCTGGACATTTATCCTTCAGGCGATTCTGGTGGGAACCCTCTTTATCGGGAGCAACTATTATCTCTGGATTGGAATGGAACGGATTCCCGGGTCTGAACGATATAGCAGATATATTAAATTCATTGAAGGGATTATCCTTGTCTGTTTTGCAATCTGGCTGACGCCCCATAACCTGCCGCTCAATGCCGAGGAGCAGGTGATGCTGGGCGGCCAGTATCACCCGACGTTTAAGTTCCTGGGGCTGATGTCGGCGAAAAACGCGGTGATCAATTTCATTATCCTTTCGACCTTCTTTAGCTTTCTCCTCTATCGGCGCGCCAATAAAATGGATGGGATTCCCTTTTCACAACAAGGGCGAAATGCAAAGGTCGTCTTATGTGGTGTGGGCGGCATTTGCATCCTGATTATGGGATGGTATGCAAACTTTCTCTTTAATGCTGATCCGGCGATGTTTGACCTTCCCGCCGACCGGGCGAAATATTTTAAACTTCCAGCCGCCTTGCTGGCGTTGCAAATTTTCATGGTCTTTGTGGCGGTGGGGTTGACCTTTAAGGATAAGGGAAAATTGGGACAGGCCCTCTACCTCGGTGTCGCGGTCTTTTCGATCACGTTTGTGATGGGGGTCTATGGGTTTATCGTCATGGCCGTCGCCAATCCGCTTCTTCGCAACATTGCCTTTACCCAGTGGTCGATGATGATGACCTGTCTGCTCCTGGTTTCGGCGATTGATGTCTATCTCTTTAAGGGGGCCAAAGAGTACGGAGCAATTGAGTGGGGGAAGATGCCTGATCGGGCGCAGTATGTCTTGATCCTCCTTTGCATTGCCATTGTCTTGAACATTGGGCTGATGGGCTTCATTCGATCGGGGCTTCGTGAAGATTGGCATATCTATGGCGTCTTGCGAGACACCTCTCAATGGAGTTTTACCCCAACCAACGCGACGATGGCGAAGATGGTCAGTGCCTGTCTCGTGACTTTCCTGGGGGTAGTCTCCTTCCTCTTCTGGTTGACGGGAAAAGGGGGGCATGGACATGAAGGCGAGGGGGGCGCAAAGGCGATGGGAGAGGGGAAAGTGGAGGATGAGGTCGAGGCCCTGGGATTGGCGCCATCGGTTCCCGTTGGCGGAATGCGGATGGGGATGACTGATCTGCCAGGTGATTTTTCGACGCATAAACAAAGAGGGGAGG
>CAYJWQ010000106.1:0-2384 GCA_964373895.1 uncultured Nitrospirota bacterium | reverse complement strand
ATCGTTCCAGCAAGGGAGACCCCCTTTCTCATTTTATCGTAATCTGGGTTTAAGGGATTCCTGGACGCTTTTCCTATGACCGAAATTTGATTGACGCAAGAACAGCAGTAGGAACGGGTTCTGCTATCCAGAACGATGTATGTTCTCTATCTATCTTGGGATTGACGCCCTGATCTAAATTAGGTAGCCTTGGACCCCATGAAGGTGATTGGTCTCATGTCTGGCACATCGGCGGATGGCGTGGATACCGCCCTTGTGGAGATTATCTCCAGAGGAAGGCGGTGCCGGTTAATCGCCTTTGAGATTTTCCCTTACCCTAAATCGCTTCAGAACGATCTCATCGCGCTTGCGTCCGGGACGCCTACGTCCGTGACGTCTGCATCCCCGACGCCACGGACGGTTGCGGATCTCTGCCATCTTAATTTCCTCCTGGGAGAGCTTTTTTCCGAGGCGGCCATTAAAATCGCTCAAAAAGCAGGTATTCCCCTGTCGGAGATTGATCTGATCGGCTCCCACGGCCAGACGGTTCATCACCTTCCAAAAGGAAAGCGGTTCCATGGACGGCTGATGACATCGACGTTACAGATCGGCGAGCCCTCTGTCATTGCCGAGCGGACCGGCATCACTACCGTGGCCGATTTTCGCCCGCGTGACATGGCGGCGGGGGGAGAGGGGACGCCGCTCACCCCTTATTTTCACCATCATCTCTTTTCCCATCGGCAGCGGTCTCGCGTGATTGTCAATATCGGGGGGATTAGTAATATCACTTACCTTGCGGCAGGCGTTCCCCTTGAGAAGACCCTTGCCTTTGACACCGGTCCAGGAAACATGTTGATCGACGGACTCGTTCGCGCTTTAACGAACGGGAGAAGAACCATGGATAAAGGCGGGGCAATCGCCCGGCAAGGGAAGGCCGATGCAACCCTTTTTTCAGAGTTAATGCGGCATCCCTTTATCCGACGACCCCCTCCTAAAAGCACCGGCAGAGAGGAGTTTGGCCCTATGATGATCGATCGGATTTTACAACGTGCAGAGGATATCCATCTTTCCACACCCGATATTATCGCAACGGTTACCCGCTTTTCCGCAAGCGCGATTTTAGAAAATATAAACCGGTTTATCCTAAAGAAAGGCGTTATTGATGAGGTGATTGTGGGCGGCGGCGGGGGGAAAAACGCAACTTTACTGTCCCATCTCTCTGTGGTACTCTCTCCGATTCCCGTCATGACTTTTGCGTCGTTCGGCGTGGATGGACGCGCGGTTGAGGCGATGACCTTTGCCCTCTTGGCCTATGAGACGTTCCATGGGAGGCCCAGCAATATCCCTTCGGTCACAGGAGCGAGACACCCCGTTATTTTAGGAAAGATACTTCCAGGGAGACGATGGCCAGGGAGACGCGAGTGACCGTCTTGCGGGAAAACAGACAAAAATGTCGCATTATGGCCTGACGTAGGATCTATCCCAAAAGACCTAAGATAGAAAAAACACCATAAGGATCAAGACATTATGATATTTCCTCCTAAGACGTCTATTGTGGTACGGATATTGCTTTTATAAGTGTTTTAGATACATTGATGTATTGTTAAGGCGATGGCGCCTGGATCAGTGGGACACCCTGAATCCAGGCGCCATTTTTTTAGGAGGGTTCATGCGAGAAGGGGTTCTCTATCCGAAATTTGCGGATAAATTCTTCCGGCTTGATTTTGAAGCGAAACCACTGCCGGTTTTATCTCTCTACCCGTTTCCCGCGCCGCTCAAATTAGAAGAGGTCACGTTAAGTCTTTGTGGTTTGGAAAAACACCCTAAAAATGTCTCATGGCAGGTCTTAAGCGACCTTCCTCGCGTTACGATCAAGCCGCCATTGATCTGTCAAATTTTTAATTGGGTAGAGACGGTAGAGTGGGAGGGAATCCGGTTGGTCGACCTTCTCGATTTTCTCAAGGTGGATACGCATCCGGAAGGTTATTTCGCCTTTTACTCCCGGGATGGGGTTTTCTTTGAAGGTCTCTCGCGTGATGAGGCCCGCGATCCCAGGGTGTTGATTGCGTACAAATTAAATGGCGAACCTCTCCCCGAGGAGCATGGCGGACCCGTTCGTCTGGTCGTCCCGTTTCTTCAGGGTTATAAAAGCGTTAAATGGCTTTACGCGATACGCGGCTATCGAAACGATCCGATCGGAATTAAGCGACTGATGGGTCAGAGTCCGACCGGTCAGCTCAACGAGACATGGAAGGGCAAGTTCGATATTGTCCCGCCTCATGGGAAGGTGGGAGACCCCCCTCTTTTTGCACCGCCACAGGCATCCGAATCGGCGGTCACGCAAGAGCCAAAAATGCCGGTCGCCCCGTTTTCACCCCTCGTGGGGAAGGTGGAATCCCCCACAG
>CAYJWQ010000105.1:0-2591 GCA_964373895.1 uncultured Nitrospirota bacterium | reverse complement strand
GAACATCTAATTGTTCACTCTCCCTTGATGGGAGAGGGTTAGGGAGAGGGTGAAAAATCACCAGCTTGGTTTCCCCTCCCCTTCATCCCCTCCCGCAAGGGGAGGGGGGTTAGATAGCAGAACAAGTTTCTATCGCTGTTCCTGGGTTGCACGCCCTTATGTAATATTGTAGACTTCCGAAAAACGCGTAAATCGCGCAAATTTTTTGGGACCGGTTTTGTGATGGGAGATTATCTGGAACCACTTGACTTTGTGACGGTCGAGGGCCTCCTGGCGTATGGTGAGGCGCTGGCGCGTCGTTCGACGACAGGGCCTTTTATCCCAACGGAAGGCCGCGAAACCGATGTGCATGATGCGATGGAAAATATCTTAGCGTTTGTTCAGCGGGCTTGCGAAGGATTTCCTAATGCAGGTGCCTATAAGGCAGCGCGTCAGGCCCTGATTCATAAAGGATGCGGTGAAGGTCTCTTTTATGCCGCATGGAACCGGCTTCTCGCCGAGGGGGCTTTAGCGTCATTATATGGTGCCCCCATTGGCATGGCGCAAAAACAATCACGCAGAAGGCCGGTTGCCATTGTTTCACGGGAAAACCTGACGTCACAATTGACCGAAGGAAAGATTGTTTTGGATATTGGCGATAACCGTTATTGGTTGCTGCCGCATGATTTAACAGACCGAGCGCTTCTTTTCGCCATGCGTCACGGTTTATCCAGGGTAGAAAGCAAGACGCATCGTGTGGGGCGGCGTCTTTCAAATGAGCTTGATCCTTCCCGCGGCATTCCCAAGGCCGATGCCGTGGGGGCGGCCTTTGCCCGCATCATTGGAGTTGTGGGGCAGCAACTCGACTTCCTTCATCTTCAAAATTACCTTGACCCCGCTTCTTTTGTCCATCTTGTGAGCCAAAGCCCCAACACAAGACAGTTGTTTGAGAGAGTGGCAATGGGGCTGATGTTGGGGAAAGAAGTCATGTTTGAGGCAGAGACTGATGTTGCGCTGGAGTCGCAGGATTTTGGCTGGGCCACCGGCATCGACAAGGTTGTCGAGCTTGAAGAGGCCGCCAGGGCGTTTGGCGTGGACACAAAGATGGCAAAACGCCTGATCAAACACCCCCTCTATTGCTACCCTGGCGGCCATTCCTTTTTTGATCTTTACCTTGACGTGGTGGATGGTTTCCATCGTATTGCCCGGCTGCACCGGGGCAAGGTGGTCTGTTTGTATACGCATAGCGCGACCATGCGCGCGTTGATGATCTATCTTGACCCTCGTCCATTCCAGGAGGCCTTTTCCGAATTTGGGGAGTATAAAGAGGGACAGGATAATGTGGTTCTTCTGATGCGGGAGAAGGATCAGTTTTCAGGATATTCTACCGCTGTCGGGCTGGCCGAACATGAAAAGGCGGCAAGGGATGTCTGGATCACAGTTGAAAAGGAGCGGTTGGATCGCGTCACGCTTACGCCCGGACGGATCAGAAGGGTTGTTGCCCTGGTGTCGGGGGGTGATTTTGCCGGCGCCGGCGCCGCCTTAAAGGAGATCCATGTTACAGGGAACCGATATGGGATCGAGGTCTATTTCGTCCGACATGGATTCTTGGGGCTTGCGAATAATTGGATTTTGCGGGTTGACGAGGAGGAGACACGAGGCATGGCGAGTCGGGCGAGCAGCCCGATTGGAAGCAGCCGGTTTGAAGAGTTCAAGGACGAGCGGATACAGCATGTGGCCATCCGCCATTTAGCGCCGTATATGGACGATGGCGCCCTGATTGTGATCGGGGGCGATGGAAGTCTCCGCGGCCTGCGCGCCCTATACCAAAACTTCGGAATTCAGTGTGTGGGATTGCCTGGGAGTATTGACAACGACATCTCCGGCACAACATCGCTCGGGTTCCATTCCGCCGTCGCCATTGCGAATCAATCCATTGAGTCGCTGAAGGCGACCAGCGCGGCCATGGGAAGCGTCTTCTTCGTTGAAATAATGGGGGCGGGATCGGGGCATCTTGCCCTCGCATGCGCCTATCAAGCGCGTGCCGAGGGGGTTTTGGTGAACGAGCATCCAGACCCCGATGCCTATATCGATGACGTCATCTTAGGAACGTTAAAGAGGAGTCTGGGCGTTCCCAATAAGAGCCACTTGTTTGTGGTGGCGGAGAAGACTCCCCACCGACATCACCCGCAAGGAGGCGTCTATGGGCTTGTGGATTATGTGGAGAACGCCATCGCGCAATGGCCGCGACCTCATGCGGGCCGCTATCAAATGGCGCTGGCGACCAAGACCACGATTCTCGGCCATACGGTAAGGGGGGCGCCGCCGACACCGGAAGATAAGTCGATGGCGCAACATCTCGGCTACGAAGCGATCCGAGGCCTCGTGGAGGCGCCTGAACGTGTGGTCGGGTGTGTGCTGGCGTACCGGATCGAGAAGCGGGTTGATCCCGTTCCCCTTCATGCCATTCGTTCAAAGGAATTTGATTGGGAGCTTTTCTCCCGGATGCACGGGGGCGATCTTAGACAGGCGAATTAAGGAAACCGATTCCCCTTGTCGGCGGGGAGGGTGAAATAGAAGGTGGCCCCCTCCCCGGGGGCAGACTCCACCCA
>CAYJWQ010000104.1:0-2650 GCA_964373895.1 uncultured Nitrospirota bacterium | reverse complement strand
GCGGAGAGAGGGGGATTTGAACCCCCGAGGCGGCTTTTGACCGCCTACACGATTTCCAGTCGTGCTCCTTCAGCCGCTCGGACATCTCTCCTAAGAATTCTTATCAATGGTCGGAGGGTTTCATAAGAAAGCTCTGCGGGGACATTATAGCAAGGTTCAGCGAATGAAGGCCACTGCTTTTTGACTGCCTGACAGGAATGTGCCTGTTATTTACGGGCAGCACGATTCCCCGCTACAATCGGTCGCCTCTACAAGAAGGGGGTCAGGGGACTGGCCGTCCAGCCCCACAATTAAAAAGTGGCCCGCATAAGGGGAAGAGTTGAGTTTAGCAACGGTATCGGTGCAGACCGTAACCGCTTCGTCTCTGGGAAAAAGATGGCCCTCCTCATCCAACACCGCCTTAAACGGCCCCAAATAGATCGCCTGATGTCCCACAAAAACACATCCAGCCTTCTTCTCAAATTTAAAGGCCCGAACGGTAATCGAATAAAAGGGATACCCTTCGACCTCCTTCCAATAGCTCTTCTTTAAGAGCGAGATCCCATAAAACCCCGCCTTTTCCAGTCCTGAAAAAAACGCCTCTTGTGATAGGGCCCCCGATATGCACTCTCCCCAAAGATCCGGGTGCGCCTGAAGGGAGAGAGGAACCGATTGATCGGATACGATATCGGCCACAACCATCCTGCCGTTGTCTTTGAGAATTCGCCATATCTCCGCAAAAACCCTTTTTTTGTCGGGAGAGAGATTGACCACACAATTGGAGGTCACCAGGTCGATGCTCTTATCTTCGGCCGGAATATTTTCCAGGTAACCCTTTCTGAATTCCACCACATCGTAGCCTATGTTTTTCGCAACCTCGCCTTTATATGTTTGCGCCGCCTCCAACATCGCATCGGTCATATCCACCCCTATGACCTTCCCCGTAGGGCCCACTTTCCGCGCCGCGATAAAGCAATCAATTCCCGCTCCGGAACCGAGGTCTAAAACGGTCTCCCCCAAACGAAGCCCCGCAAGGGAGATTGGTGAGCTGCAGCCATAGAACCGATCCAAAACCTCCTGGGGAATATGGCCTACCTCCGTTTGATCATACGTTACCGGACAGCATAACTCCTTCTGGGGCGTCCTGGCCGCCTCCCCATAAAACTCCTGAATCAGACGGTGAGGCTTCTCTACATCAAAGGAAAGGACGCAGTTTGAATGTATTGTTCTTACTTTTGGAAGGCCTCCCTCCACCAACCAGGCCTGTGCATCCTCGCTACAGGTAATCGCATCCTCTCCCATGGCATGATAGATGGAGGGGGGATTTACGCCTGCACGCAGGTTGAGACTTTCCTTTTTGGATCGGGCTAAATCGAACAGGGTGTCTTTCATCAGTTCGACATAAAGCCCGTAATAAAAGTCTTCTTTCTCTCCGCCATTCGCACTAAAAAAGGTGGCATAGTCCATATCGCCGCCTCCGGTCAGGAACCGGAAAGGATCTTGCGCAAGATCGGACTGCTGAATCAGAGAGGCCTCCCGAAGTTTTTTCGCAACAGGGCTGCCAAGCCACAAATCTTCTACTGACCGCTTCTTAAGGTCTCCTAAGCTAAAGGGCGAGAAACCTGCCATCGCCGCAGAGGGGTAGAGATGCCCGTCGCTGTAGAGGCAGAGACTCTCCCAACATTGATTCCCTAGGTCATGTTTAACACCCGGCTGACCATTGGCCCTTAGTTTTAGAGATTCCACGTTGTCAAATAGAAGACCCCGTTTCTGGCTTTCTTCTTTTACCAGACGGGCCAGCGTTAGAAGTTCAATCGTGTCGGGAAAGGCTTTTTCTCCTCCCGTGTCCAGGATACGACCCCGTTTATGGAGCCACATGAGGTGCACGGACCTGGCCCCGAGCCTCTCGGCAAGGGCAGGGAGGTTTTGAAGATCGATGAGGTTTGCCTGGGTTACGACGGCTGTTAGAGAACAATCAAAACCGAACCCGCTTAAGAGTTTTATCCCTTCGCAACTCTTCTTAAAAACCCCCTCTCCCCGAATAGGGTCATTTATCGTCGGGCAGGTTCCGTCCAGGCTGATCTGAAATTTAAGTTTTCCAGGGTTCAAATCGGCCAGCTCCTCAATCTTTTTATCTTGCTTTTTACCTTGTAGCAGCATGGCGTTTGTAAGGATAATCAACTCCGCATTTTTCTCTTCTGTCACGTAACGAATCAGATCAAAGATGTCCTCGCGTATGAACGGCTCGCCGCCGGTGAAATAAAAACGGCGAACCCCGAGGCCGAAGGCCTGATCAATGGCGTTAAGGTAAAAGCCCTTCTCTTGGCCCCTTTCACCTCTAGGACCTGATGAAACCAGACAGTGGGTACAAGAGAGGTTGCACGTCTGGGTAATATGCATCCAGAACTCCTTGAGGGAAGGGATCAGATAGTGATGCCGCCCCAGGTATGGATCGGAGTTTACCGGGTGATCGGAGAGCATTTTCCTTCCGATTCCTTCAGAAACAAAGGAATGGACATCCCGCCAGGATATTCCAAAATCGAGATTGTAATGGCCTGCATAAAGGCGCAATATTTCTCCCAGCGATTTGATTCCATCCACCCAATCCAGAATCTGCTTCCCCCGATCGTCCGTTGCAATCCAGTTGGGGGTATCGCTGTCGATGAAGAAA
>CAYJWQ010000103.1:0-2743 GCA_964373895.1 uncultured Nitrospirota bacterium | reverse complement strand
AAGCAAGAAAACGCTGAATGGGGATTTTAACCTCAAAAATCGATGAAATCCTCTAATCCCTATATTAGGCGGTGAATTTTGGTTATTATATAGCCTTGCATAAATAACGTTACATAATATAGCATGGTATCCAGGAGGGACTGCCATGCGAGCGATACAGACTATTGCTTTGACAATTTAATTTATCCTTACAATACTTTAACGTTTTTCTTGCTTTGGTTGTTGTAAATGTCCAGTTAATCTGGAGACGTTTTCTGTTGACCTTCTGATTCCATGCTTTGGCGCGTCTCGCCAGGTCATCGAGATTGGCTATCCGGTCATGACCCAAGCATTGCCGGGATAACAAACCAATCTCTATCTCCGCTTGATTAAGCCAGTTCCCATGTTTGGGCGTATAATGAACCGCAAACCTTTTCCATAGACGTCTGCCTTTTCCTGATCCGTAATAATCAACCAATGATTTTTCCCGGTGGGTGTTCAAGTTGTCCATATTCAAATGAATCGTCTTGACACGGGGATAAGCCTTGTTGAGTTTCCATATCGTCCTGGCAAATTCGGGCGCCTTCCTGTTCTTTGTCACCCAGGTAAAATGACGACCCGCCTTCGGCTCAACCCCACAAAAAATGTTGCCGGTCCCACACCGAATGTATTCACTGTCCTGTTTGGCAATCCCTCCCGGTTGCGCCGATAACGGAAAACGCCTTTCTGCAAGAAGCTGCGTACTCTTTTCATCCAAACAGACGACCGGCTCATGACGATTCCACGGCCTTTCATAAACCCAAAGAACATTCTCCATCCTCTCGATATATTCAGGCGTTAACTCCCCCAAACACCACATTTTTTTTTAGCCACGGCTTCAATTCATGATTCTTTAAAAGAAGTCGAATACTTTCACGGTTGGTCTTCCGCACCATTTTCTTTCTGACGGCCTCCTCCGCAATTAAACGAACACTCCATCGGGCATACCCCGAAGGGGGAGAAGCACAAACCATGGCCACAATCTGACTCGCTTGTTTTTCATCCATCCGCCGGGGCTGTCCCGGACGGGGGCGATCATACAAAGCCACCTCCAATCCCCCTCGGTTGTATTGACCAGCAATGTTTCTGGCCGACATAGCCGTCATGCCTAAGGCCTTTGCAGCTTGAGGAGCGGTCCATCCTTGATCCATCCATCTTAATACAAGCGCCCGCTTTACCACTCGACCGGATGCTTTGCCCTTTTGAATTAAAACCAGCACTTTTTTCCGATCCTTCAAGGTCAAGTTTACAACAACCTGACCCTTATACTGCTTCATTCGCGCCATCTTTCCCCCTTGCTTCATCTGGAGAAAAGATACCACAAGCATCAAATATTTAGAAGATAAATATTAAATTGTCATAACAATAGATCGGTGCAAAAAACGCGCCTCACGAATTTAGGGGTCATATCTTGACAATTGACATACTGTAGAACATTTGCCCAACAAGGCGTTTTTTTCTCAGACTATCCCCATTTCAAATTTGGCATCGGGGGTTTACATTTTTAAAAAACTCT
Organism: uncultured Nitrospirota bacterium; assembly: GCA_964373895.1. Classification (GTDB taxonomy): domain Bacteria; phylum Nitrospirota; class Nitrospiria; order SBBL01; family SBBT01; genus SBBT01. The sequence goes on along the minus strand of CAYJWQ010000103.1, from coordinate 1,209 downwards.
CGGTATTTTGTTGTCGTGTTGTTTGGTCAACAGGGAGGCCATTTGTCGATCTGCGTGCCAATCTCCGAAACGATTCTTTGCGCCGTTGAAACATCCAGCCCGTTTACCTGGGTTAAATCAACCCCACAGATTCGATACAGATGGCTACGCAGGTCAAGATGTCGCAGGCCAAGACCACGTCAACGCCAGTTTAACGTACTCTCCCGCGACGACCCCACAGAATTGGAATGAACTGAAAAATGTTGTACTTGTCAAGACTTAATCTGACAATTCCCATTTTTTTCTATGGGGGCTGGAATATCCGATATCTTCTTGGCAACGGCGTACTGCCAGAGGCCATAAGTACCATCCGCATTGACTGCGGCGACCCATCGTTTGGCCGCCGCTCGTTTAACCTCTTCCAAAGGGTCGTAACCCTTTGTTTCCAGAATCAGATGGTGTGGCAGGTCACTCTTAAGTCGGACAATAAAATCCGGCACGTAGTCATGTATTTGCCCATTGTGCAGGTATGGGATGGCAAAGCCGAGACCGGAATTTTTCACGAAAGCGTCCACCGCATGATTCGTGTCCAGGTAATATGCGGCGGATTGCTCCCATTGTTTCGTATCAGCGACCACGTAGTTGAGGTGACTTTGGGTCACCTCTCGAACGTCACGGCTTGTCCAGAGGTCCACGTCGGTGGTTGAACCCGGCCCCCGAGTCGCCTCATACCGCGGCACTTCAGGCGCTTCACCCTGTGATGTGTCCGGGCGAATAGTCTCTAGTAATCGCTCGATGACCCAGCCGTAGTACGGCGAGAGAAAGACATCGAGAATGTTTGTCGGCCGGACAGGATCAACCTTCTCACGCAGGTAACGCTCAACGATACGGACGAGCTGCGGGAACAGACCGTGTGCAGGGATCTCGCAATTGCGTTGCGCGACATAGTTGCGGGTTAAGTCTCGCGCCAAATCGAACACCAATTCCTGAAAACGCCGGCCAGTACGATACGGATTCAGATCGACACTCTCGATCTTTCCTGGCCCGGTGAGCGAAGGGCGGCCACTATTGTTCGGTAGCACCGCCTTCATTTGGACCTCGGGTGGAATGTTCATAGGGTCGAGTCCCATCGTTGCCGCTGAATTCAAATTGATCGTCACGCGATTACGAATTGCCTAGGTATAACCCTCAACGCGAGGGTATCGAATTTCATATTGAGCCTTAGACGGA
>CAYJWQ010000102.1:0-2814 GCA_964373895.1 uncultured Nitrospirota bacterium | reverse complement strand
CGAGTTCATTCAGCAAAAAATAAACGAAACCAAACAACGTGCTGAATAGTTACGATCCATCTTGATATCTGCAAGCACCTCCATGCCATTTCTTTTGGGCATGTTGAGATCTAACAATATTAAATCTGGATGGGGAGCCTCTTTATATTTTTCTTCATGATGTAAAAAAGGCATCACCTCCGATCCGTCTGAAATAATATGGAGATGGTAGGGGATGTCCGCGCTATCGAACCCCTCCCGTACCAGGTCGGCATCTTCACGACTATCCTCAACGAGTAGAATTTCCAAGTTTTTTTCTATTGTGAACACCGCAGTCCTCCTTCTATTTTGGATTTTCCAAATGATCCGAGAGGGTAAAGAAAAAGGTCGTCCCTTCCCCCACCCTGGATTCTACCCAAATTTTTCCACCATGATATTCCACGACTTTTTTACAAAGGGAAAGTCCTATGCCTGTTCCCGGATACGCTTCTCGGGTATGTAACCGTTGAAAAATCTTGAAAATCCTATCAAAATGCTCTCTCTCCATTCCAATGCCATTGTCCTTTATCGTAAAAAGCCACGTCCCTTCCTCCTTCTTCACCGCAATATGGACCTGCGGGGGAACGCCTCTTCTAAATTTAATGGCATTGGCGATCAGATTTTGAAATAGCGAAGTGATTCCCATCTTCACCCCAACAATCTCTGGCAGGGGATCGCGGGTTACAATGGCACCGCACCCTAAAATGGAAGAATCCAAATTCAAGAGGACCTCCCGGATAACGACTTCCAGATCAACAACCTTGAAAACATCCTGCATTCTGCTGAGGCGGGAGAACTCTAATAGGCCGATGACCAGAGCATCCATACGAATAGATGCATCCACGGTGTACCGAATATACTTATCGGCCTTGGAATCCAGTTTTCCCTTATACCGCTCTTCCAGAAGCGTGACATAGCTTCGGATTACGCGCAAGGGTTCTCTCAAGTCATGCGAGGCCGCATAGGCGAACTGCTCCAGATCCTGGTTGGAACGGGTCATCGCCTCGGAGAGTCTTCCCAGTTCCACATTGGCATGTTCCATCTTCCTTCGTTCCGTGTCAAAGTCCTCAAGGATGTTCAGGGTGGCGCTCTGCGAGTCGTTTAAGTGTTCTTTCTCTTCAGAAAAATCACCCAGGATGTTCATGACGGCGCGGGAGGTGAATCCCACCTGCGACCTTTCGGCATAGAGGTCGTCTAAGATATTCAGGGCGGCGGACTGCGTTTCGGCCAGGTACCCCTTTTCCGTGGAGGAATCTTCGAGGATATTCACCATGGCCGCATAGGCGGCCTCAACATCCGCCTTTTCGCCATAAAGATCGTCTAAAATATTGAGGGTTGCCTCCTGGGCTTCATGAAGCCTGTCCTTCTCTTCGGTAAAGTCGCTGAGGATATTGAGCAACGCCTTTGCATAGCTTTCGACTCCAATGGCATTGTCCTCATTGAGCTTTTGCATCTGAGTCTGCATCGTGGTTTATTCTTCGCTACGGGGGGGGGGGGGAGAAAGAGGCGGTCTCTTCAGCGTCTCGATCTCTTTCTTCAATTCAATCATTTTTAATTCCCGGCCCACCGTTAACTTCTGAAATTTTTCCAACTCAACAACCTTGTCCTCCAAACCCCTTGCGTACCCCTCCAGTTTTTTCTCAAGCTGCTTCCGTCCGGTGACATCGCGGGCGGCGGCAAACACCCCCATGACGTTTCCCTTGTCGTCCTTATACACCGAGGCATTGTATAAAACGTCGGTCAACTGGCCGTCCTTATGACGGATCGTCAAGGGATAATCGGCCACATACCCTTTGGCAAAGACCTGCTGGTAACCCTCTCTTGCCTTCTCCGGCTCCGTAAAGTAATTGGAAAAGTCGGTGCCGATCAGTGTCTCGCGGGAGATGCCGGTTACTTTGGCAGAGGCCTCATTGACATCGGTGATCTTCCCTTCCGGACTGATGGTCACCAGCGGATCTAAACTCGCCTCGATGAGGCTTCTCGCGTATTGCGAGGCAAAATGCAGTTTCTCCTCGGCCTGCTTTTTCTCCGAGATGTCGCTACTCATGAGCAGAAAACCGATGGGATTGCCTGAAGCATCGTTGCGGCGCGTCACAACAACGCTTGCCGCGAAGGAGGTGCCATCTTTGCGGACTCGATCGAAATTGCCTTCGGCCAATCCCTCCCTTAATGCGGCATCCAGAAGCTTTTGGACGATACCGGATTGCACGTCCTCCGGTCTGTGAAGGATCTCGGAACTCTTGCCGAGGATTTCTTCCTCCGTATATCCGTAATACCGCCGCGCCCCCTCGTTCCACGAGAGAATGCGGTTGTTAAGGTCCTTGCCAATAATGGAGTATTTGATGGAGCTTTGCAAAATGTTATCCAGAAGGTTCTTCGTTTCGGTGAACTCGTTCATGACGCGCTTGGATTCGGTCACATCGCGGGCGGCGGCAAACACCCCCAGCACATTCCCCACCGTATCTTTATAAACAGAGGCGTTGTATAAAACGTCGGTCAGCCGGCCATCCTTATGACGGATCGTTAAGGGATAATCGGACACAAACCCCTTCGCAAAGACCTGCTGGTACCCCTCTCTCGCCTTCTCCGACTCCGTAAAATAATTGGAAAAGTCGGTGCCGATCAGTTTCTCGCGGGAGATACCGGTTACTTTGGCAGAGGCCTCATTGACATCGGTGATCTTCCCATCCGGACTGATGGTCACTAAGGGGTCCAAAGACGCTTCAATCAAAGAGCGTGTATACTGCGACAAACATTGGGGTCAAATCTTTATTCTTGACTTTACGGTGTATCGAG
>CAYJWQ010000101.1:0-2929 GCA_964373895.1 uncultured Nitrospirota bacterium | reverse complement strand
GACTGGGGGAGATTTTGTCCATTGACAAACCTTTCTCATAGGCGCATTAGAAAAATACGGTCCCTTTGAATGTAAATCCCCTCCTTAACAAGGAGGGGTAGGGGAGGTTATTTTGGCCTGTTCCAGTGAATGCCTTTAAATAGACCCCTCCTATCCTCCCCTTCGGAAGGGGAGGATTAAAAATGCGATTTCCAAAGAGCCTCATTTCCCCTATTGCGAAATCTGGGTTAAATTGATGGGGCGCCTTCAGGCATGATAGACTCGCGTAGCAAATTGAGGAACGTCGTTAAAGTGTGGGACAGACAGATGAACCTGCTGTGGGAAGAGCCTTTTAGTTTAAGATATCCTTTTCTTAAGGGATTGCAATCCGCGTTTCCTGATGGGGAGGTCTACCTTGTCGGCGGGGCCGTCCGCGATCTGCTATCGGGGCGCTCGACCAAAGATCACGATTTTCTGGTTCGAGGGATTGCCGCGCCTGATTTAGCGCATTTCTTAGACCGGCATGGCAACGTAAACTGGGTGGGGAAAACCTTTGGGGTATACAAATTCATGCCGGCCGATATGGCGTTGGATGAGCCGATTGATATTGCGCTTCCCCGAACAGAGCGCTCATTTTCGCTTGGGGGCGCCTATCGTGATTTTCTTGTGAAAAGCGATCCCCATCTCTCTGTGGAAGAGGACCTGGGCCGCCGCGATTTTACGGTCAACGCCATGGCCGCCGATCTTACAAAAAGATGTCTCATTGATCCCTTCGGCGGACTCGATGACCTGAAAGCGGGCCGCTTGCGCGCCGTCGGAGAACCGAGTGTTCGATTTGCGGAAGACGCGTCGCGCATCCTGCGCGGTCTTCGGTTTGCCTGTCAGTTGAAATTTCATTTCGAGCCGGCAACATGGGCTGCTCTCTGCGAGGCGGTCGGCCTGCTGATCGCCAAACGGGAAGACGGAGGGTTTGTTGTTCCCCGTGAGACGATCGCGAAGGAGTGGATTAAGGCCATGGTGGCCGATCCGGTGACCGGATTTGATCTCTGGGATAAAAGTGGCGCGTTTGAGAAGTTAATCCCGGAGCTCATCGCCATGAAGGGCTGTCCCCAGCCGCTGGCGTTTCACACGGAAGGGGATGTGTGGAATCATACCCGGTTGGCCCTCATGCAACTTGCCTCGCCGGCCTTTTGTGAAGAGTTTCACGCGGAATATGATGCCGAGCTCGTACTTGCGACCCTCCTCCACGATATTGGAAAACCGCCCACCTTGCAAACCCCTGAACGGGACGGGGCAGACCGAATCCGCTTCAACAACCACGATAAGGTTGGCGCGCGCCTTGCCAAAGAGATTGCGACCCGCTTAAAACTTCCCGCCTTTCCGAAGGGAAGCCGATACTCCATTGATGTGGATACGTTAGGGTGGCTGGTTGAAAAACATCTCCTGTTGGTGCATGGCGACATTGATCGGATGCGCGCCGCAACCATTGAGAAACATTTCTTAAATCCAGCATGTCCCGGCGTAAAACTGCTCCAGTTGATTTTTTGCGATGGCATGGCGACCGTTCCTCCCGACGGCGCGCCGCAGCTCACTTATTATCGGCAAGTCAGGGAACGGATTGGAAAGATTGAAGAGATGAGCCGGGAGCGGTCGCGCATTCCTCCCCCGCTTTTAACGGGAGATGTGGTGATGGAGATACTGCATCTCTCTCCGGGGCCTTCCGTCGGGGAGTATCTTGCCCTCTTGAGGGAAGAGCAACTTTCAGGCCGTCTTGCAAACCCCAAAGACGCCATTGCGTTTTTAAAAAAGCAGCTTGCGAACGAAGGGGATGTTCCATTGTAACCTCCGACCGAGGATCATCCTGCATCTTAGGCGGCCTTAGGGCGTATGCGGTGGGTGGGGCGCGCGCCTTTCGTTGACAAGCCGATGGGCCGATGCTACGATCCGGCCACATTATCGTATGGAAAAACAAGCAAATTATAAGGGGAGTCTAAACCTTCCCAAAACTGATTTCCCCATGCGGGCGAACCTAAAAGAGAAGGAGATCACCCTCCTCGCCCAATGGGAGAAAGAGCGGCTCTACGCGCAAATTAGCGCGAGAAAAAGCGAGAAGAAATATATCTTGCACGATGGCCCCCCGTACGCAAACGGTCATATCCATATTGGCCACGCGCTGAACAAAATCTTAAAAGATATCGTGATCAAATCAAAAACGATGGAGGGTTTTTCTGCCCCGTTCGTTCCGGGATGGGACTGCCACGGCCTGCCGATTGAACATCAGGTGCTGCAGGACCTCGGCCCGAAACGCGCCGAGATGGGCAAGCTTGCGATCCGAAAACGCTGTCGGGAATATGCACAGAAATTCATCACGATCCAAAAAGAGGAGTTTAAACGGCTGGGCGTTTTGGGGGATTGGGAGAATCCCTATCTCACGATGACCCCCGATTATGAAGCGGCGATTGTCCGCGAGTTTGGCAAACTCGTTGAGACGGGCTCGGTCTATAAAGGATTAAAACCGGTCTTGTGGTGCGCGCAGGATGAAACCGCCCTGGCCGAGGCGGAGGTGGAATATCAGGAGCACACCTCGCCATCAATCTATGTAAAATTTAAGGTCATTGATGATCCACTCAAACGGCTTAATCCCGTCGAATGTCCCAACCTTTCTTTTATAATCTGGACGACAACGCCTTGGACGCTTGTGGCAAACCAAGCGGTCTGCCTCCACCCCGATTTTGACTATCAAGTCGTTTCGTTCCTAAAAGAAGTGGAGGGGTACCCGAATGGCTTTAAAGAAACATGGATGATGGCGGAAAAACTGACTCCAAAATGCATGCAATTGTTTGGCATTGAAAAATATCGCATTGTAATAACCTGTAAAGGGTCTTACTTGGAAGATATGGTGTGTGACTCTCCCTTTAAGAGTCAGGGACAATCGTATGACTGGAAATCC
>CAYJWQ010000100.1:0-2975 GCA_964373895.1 uncultured Nitrospirota bacterium | reverse complement strand
TTTGCCTGATGTCGGTAGCATGTGAAATGTCCGGTTTTAAAGTTGCGGGGATATAAAGGGTTTTGAGGAAGGAGAGACCCTTTATGATAAGAGGCAGCGATGCCCCCTCTGCGATGGAGCGGGCGATGAAAGTGCAAGAAGTTATTTTACGAGCGATGGATGGGCGATTTACGTGGTATCAGGCGGCGGAGATTTTAGGGATTACGGATCGGCAGATGCGCCGATGGAAAGAGCGGTATAAGCGGGAGGGTTATGATGGGCTATTTGATCGAAGACGGAAGCAGCCATCTCCGCAGCGGGCTTGGTGACGAAAGAGACGCGACGGAGTTGTCATCGCAAGGCGCGTCCCCGACGTCCTTTGCCGGGGATGACGTTATTAGAGGTGCCCATACGGACGCCAGCACCCATGCATGGATTCCGACGAGGATTGGGAAGATCGATCTGATTGCGGTTTTAGATGATGTACTTGTCAATCTCTTTCAATGTGCCATCACTTTTAGATCAGCGACACGCCGCTTTTCTCCCGCATGAACGTCTCTATCGCATCGGTCGGAAGCGGTCGACTGATGAGGTACCCTTGCATCCCGTCGCAATGATGCGATTTCAGAAACGTCAGTTGTTCCTGGGTTTCCACCCCCTCGGCGATTACCTTCATATTAAGGCTGTGTGCCATTCGGATGATGGCGATGGAGATCGCCTGATCGTCGGGGTTGTCGATAATCTCTCGCACAAAAGATTGGTCTATTTTCAATGTATTGATTGGAAAACGTTTTAGATAGTTTAAAGAAGAGTACCCTGTGCCAAAATCATCCACCGAGAGATAGACGCCTGTTGAAACCAGTCGGCAGAGAAGCTGCATCATGGTTTCCACATCGTCCATCATGGCGCTTTCCGTCAACTCCAGGGTTAACAGGTGGGGAGAGAGCCCTGTTTTTTTCAGGATAGACGCAACGGTCTCTTCTATGTTTTTTTGACGGAATTGGCGCGCTGATATGTTCACCGATATGGGAAAGGTCGATATCCCTTGATCATGCCAGATCTTATTTTGCATACAGGCCGTCATCAGCGCCCATTCTCCCAGCGGGACAATCAGCCCCGTTTCTTCCGCTACTGGAATAAAATCTTTTGGGGCGATCAGACCCCCGTCTTTATTTTTCCATCGCAGCAACGCCTCCATGCCAATCATCTCGCCGGTGGCAAGATCAATTTGAGGGTGATAGTGTAACAGAAAATCTCCCTGTTCTAAGGCATGGCGGAGGGCATTTTCAAGCGACAATCGATCAAGGGCGCTACTGTTCATCGACGGGGCGTAAAGCTGAAAATTATTTCTGCCGACTTCCTTGGCACGATACATGGCCATATCGGCATTCTTTATGAGGGTTTCCGTCTCGGTTCCGTCGCCGGGATAGAGGGAGATTCCAATGCTGGGTGTCACATAAATTTCGCGACTTTCAATGATAAAAGGGGCATTGAACAGTTCAATAACCTTTTGTCCAACCGTTACGGCGTATTCCGGATGTCCTGTCTGGGGACAAAGGAGTATAAATTCATCTCCTCCCAGCCTTGCAACTGTATCCCCTTCCCGCAGGGCCCCTGTCAGCCGTTGTGCAACCCCTTTTAGCACGTGATCTCCCATTGCATGTCCCAAGGTGTCGTTGACCTTCTTGAAATAATCGAGGTCAATAAAAATGACGACGGCCAGAAGATGATCACGTTCACGGCTGGCCAGCAACATCTTTAATCGATCTTCAAACAGGAGCCGGTTTGGAAGACCGGTGAGAGAATCATAATAGGCATGGTGCATCATCATCTTTTCCGTCCATTTGCGTTCAGTGGTATCTCGGACCACCATACAGAGCGCTTCACCCCCGCCATACGCTATGATATTTGCGCTTACTTCAACATCAATCAGCGTCCCATTCTTACGGCGGCATTGCCACTCAGCGATTATGTGCTGCCTGTTTTCACAAACCTGCTGAATATATTGATTGATCTTCTCTTTTTCCTCTGTCACCACATCGTAAAGTGTCAGCTTGGCGATCTCGCCCGATGGATAACCGAGGAGATGATCGAACGCCTTATTCCAGTCCATAAACTGTCTGGTGGTTATGTCCACAAGAAAAATCCCTTCCGCAGCCTGCTCTACCACCCTCCGGTAGCGCTCTTCGCTCTGTTTTAGGGCGGTCTCCGCATCCATCAGATGGTGTTTGGACACTGCGGAAAAAATAGTAAAGGAGAAAATCAAAATGGCAATATACCCAAGCGGGTAAAACAGAGGATAACCAAAAGAGGGAAGCCAATCAAGCATGCCAAGAGAGGCAAAGGCGATGCCGTCTACTATAGACCGCAATCGTTTTTTCTGCGCCCCATCCTGGGTATTGTAATAGGTTGAAATCAGCAAGGCGACCGAGAAAATCAGGTTAAAGGCAAAATAAGCGATGAAAATGAGATAGTGTTCTTCGACCCGTTTATACCATCCAAAATAGTGATGGTAGGTTTGATGGGGAAGAAAATGGGGATCCACATAGATAAGAAGATAGAAGATCGGCGCGAAGGCGTAGCTGACCAGGAGGGTTGTTCTAAACCGTTTATACACGTTGAGGTAGGTGACGACAAATAGGAAGAGGGTGGGACTGATCGCCATCACACCGACATGACCCACATAGATCTCCCAAAAGACCGCCTGCTCCGATGTGGGGGATGCGGCCCCGAAGGAGAATCCCAGCAGCCAGATCGAGATGGCAAGAGAAAGGAGGAAGAAGGCCTGGTTGACTTTGGATCGGCCCCTCTTTGCCAGGACATACCACCCTAGCATCAAGACAACCATCCCGCTGATGCCAACCAATACGGCATGCAGATGCGCAAAAGACAACTCAAGTTCCATAGTATTATTCTAACATGGAAGGGATAAGCGTCAAGGGAGACCCAGGAACAGCGATAGAGAGAGAACATCTAATGGTTCCCTCTCCCTTGAT
>CAYJWQ010000099.1:0-3077 GCA_964373895.1 uncultured Nitrospirota bacterium | reverse complement strand
GGCGCCTATGTGGTAGAGGGCTATAAAAATGAGATGCCGACGATTTGGAAGCCGCCGATCTCCTTAACGGCGGATGAAGAGATGTCGGTCGATTCGTTTCTGCAGTCCCAGGGGGGGGAGGTCGATATTGCCGCAATTTCCAATAGCCCTATTTTTGCAAAATTTAAGGCGAGCCGAAAGAGCCTGGAATCTGATGCGGGGGTGGTTGCCTTTAAGCCTTATCTGGGAGGGGATGTTGCGAAGGGAGAGGATATCTTCTTTAACCCCGATTCGGCGGCCCCATGCGCAAAGTGTCATACGGCCAAGGGGAAGGGGGGAAAGGTGGGGCCTGAACTGACCAATGTCGCGGGATCTCGGACGGCCCAATATATCATTGAATCGGTCCTGGAGCCTTCGAAAGAGATTGCCTCCGGTTTTGAGCCTTTCCTCGTCATAACCCATGATGGGGACTTTATTACAGGGGTTAAAAAAGGCGAGGATGACAAGACCTTTGAGATGATGGATGATCAGGGGGAGATTCGAAAAATACAGAAATCGAATATTGAACAGGTGGTGCCCCAAAAGGTCTCCATTATGCCGGGAAATTTTAGGGAGATTTTAACCATGGAGCAGTTCCATGACCTGTTGGCTTTTTTGTTGACTCTGACATGACGTTTGTGAAGGGTAAGATTTAAGAAAAAGGGGGATGGTGGATCCCCCTCTTTTGTGAGGAGCGTGAATGGAAACAAAAAGAAAGTTGCCGCTGCTTGGGGCCAGCGTTATTACGATTCTGGTCGTCTATCTTATTTTTAAGTTTCTCGCCCCGTATATCTCGATGCTTATTGTGGGGAAGGATCGGCCGCTGCCGTTGCCGGGGTCCCTCATGTTTATTTACATGGTTTTAACCCTCCTGGGCCTTGGCATTTTTATCAGTACCAGTGATAAAAAGATTGATGAGTTTAAGATGCCGCTCGTCAATTTCTTAAAGGGGGGACAGCCGGGTCTCCAGGGAATATTCAGGACATGCCTTCTCGTCATCCTCCCTTTTCTGGTCGGCTGGGGGGTTTATACGCGCACTGCCCCTTCGGTGAAGCCGCCGGTGATGATAAGGGTGCAGCATCCGACGATGCCAGGGAGGTTTGAACAGATGATCAATCCGATGCGGGAGCCGGACGAAGCGATGATAAAGAAATACTCCGAGAAATATGGTCTGGCGAATGTCTCGATAGAAGAGGCGAAGGGTGTTTTCGTGGAGAAGGCGACCGCCGAGGGACGTGATCTGTTTCAGGTGAACTGCCGTCCCTGTCATGGTTCCAAGGCGGATGGGAATGGGCCGATGGCGTGGGGATTCAGGTTGCGGCCCGCCAATTTTACCGATCCCGGAACGATTGCCACCGTGGTGGAGCCATTTCTCTTCTGGCGAATTAACGAGGGGGCCTTTGGCCTCCCTGCGGAATCGAGCCCATGGGATTCAGCAATGCCGGCATGGAAGGATGAAATACCTGAGGAGGATATGTGGAAAATTATTCTGGCCGATTATGATATCGCGAACAAAGAACCAAGAAAGCCGGAGAAGATTCATTGATGGCCTTTCATTTGGAGAAGAAGGTAATGTCTGTTATGAAGATCGCTCTCATGATCGTAACTCTTACCCTGCCTCGACTGCTTTTTGCGCAGGAGTCGCTCCCCTTTGTTCCGGAGGAGCCTCCCACAAAACGATTGGAGCCGACGCAGGAGAATGTTGCGGCAGGGAAGAAAATTTACACCCAGCGGTGCCTTCCCTGTCATGGGGAGAAAGGGGCGAGTGATGGCGCGGCGGCGGTCTTCTTGGATCCACGTCCGAGGGATTTCACGTTGGGGATGTTCAAGCTAAAAACGACGATTGGAGATGAACCGCCGACGCTGGAGGATCATTTCAGGATTGTGACGCGCGGTATTCCCGGAACGGCGATGCCATCGTGGAAGGCACTTTTAAATGAGGAGCAACGATGGCAAGTGATCCTGTATGAGCGGACTTTTTCCGAGCGCTTGGCGCCTGGCAAGGAGGGAAAACCGATTACTGTCGGCAATGAGCCTCCCAGCACGCCGGAAGGGATTAAAAAGGGGGATGAAATCTTCCATGGAAAGGCGGCCTGCTTTATCTGTCATGGTCAGGAGGGACGGGGGGATGGGCCCCTTGGGCCGACCCTTCGGGACAAAATGGGAAACCCTGTTCTTCCTCGGGATTTGACCAAGTCGTGGCTGTTTAAGGGTGGGAATGAGCCGAGGCAGATTTTTACCAGAATCACAACGGGAATTTTCTTTTCCGGTATGCCCTCTTTTGAGGATAAGCTAACAGAAGAAGAGCGTTGGAATGTGGCCCATTATGTGAGATCGATTCAAAAAAATCTGAAAGAGTTTAAAGATGTGGTGCTGAAGCCAAAGCTGATTGAGGGAGAGATTTCTTTAAACCCCGATGATCCTCTCTGGAACACGGTCGATTACGCGGATATCCCGATGAGCGGACAGGTAACACTTCCGCCTCGAAATCAGACCCATTCGGTTGATTTAATGTCCGTCCGGACGGTCTATAACGGCAAAGAGATCGGGTTCCATCTAGAGTGGGGTGACCGATTTAAAAATACCACGCATGAAGATACTCCCGAAGCCCCGAAAAAGGAGGCCAATTCCTATGAAACTTACCCGGTGTTGTATCCCGTGGAGAATCGCCCTCCGGGTCCCTATCGGGATGGTGTGGCCATCCAGATGGCGGTGAAAATACCAGACAGCCCTGAATTGCCGTACTTTATTATGGGACAACCTGGAAAGCCGGTAAATCTCTGGCATTGGAAGGCCGATTGGAATGAAGATGCCGCGAAGCCGACCCCTGTTGAGCTTGTGATTGGGACAGGGCCAAAGTCTCCCGTGAAGCTGGCCAAGACGCAGAATGTGATGGGGAAGGGTGTCTTTAATCATGGGCGTTGGCGTGTGGTGATGAAACGTCCCTTTGCCTCGGATGAGCCGAATAATGTGACGGCAATCACGCCGGGGGCCTTTATCCCCGTCTCCTTTCACGCGTGGGATGGTTCCAATGGAGAGGTCGGTCTTAGCCGGTCTAT
>CAYJWQ010000098.1:0-3498 GCA_964373895.1 uncultured Nitrospirota bacterium | reverse complement strand
CGATCAAATTGACCTCCGATTTTTATAATCGGATATAAGGTTCGGTGGTGGGATGTTAAAACTTAACAAGAAAACAGATTATGCCCTCATGGCCCTCAATTTCATGGCCTGTCAGGAAGAAGGTTTTGTGGCCAATACAAGAATGATATCGGAAATTTATAATATTCCCTTGGAATTATTGGCAAAAACGTTACAGACGCTTGCACGGAAGGGACTCATTGTTAGCCAGAATGGGCCAAGGGGGGGGTACCTTTTAGCAAGGGGGCCAGAGAAAATTACGGTAGGGGAAGTGATTCGGGCAATTGAAGGGCCTGTCCATATTGTTCACTGTTTGGAAGGGGACAAGATATGTTCTCAAATGGAACGCTGTACAGTCTATGGGCCTCTCCAGAGGATTGAGAGTAAGATTGTTGAACTCCTGGACAACATTACCTTGGATCAGATGTATCAGGAAGAAGTAAAAGAAGAAATTACTATTTAACGGAGTTTTCTCAATGTTAAAGTTGCCTATATTTATGGATAACCACTCCACCACGCAAATGGATCCGCGTGTTCTGGAGGCCATGCTTCCCTTTTTTACAGAGAGGTTCGGTAACGCGGCGAGCAGGAACCACTCTTTTGGGTGGGAGGCGGAACGTGCGGTGGATCAGGCGCGAGAGCAGATTGCGCGTCTGATCCACGCAGATCCGAAAGAAATTATTTTCACAAGTGGCGCGACAGAGTCGAATAATCTTGCCATCAAAGGGGTGGCAGAGATGTACCGTGAAAAGGGGAATCATATCATTACAGCGGTTACCGAACATAAGGCAGTTTTGGATACCGCAAAACGTCTCGAAAAGGAGGGATTTCAGGTTACCTACTTGCCAGTTGATGTGGATGGGCTGATTGATCCAGAGGCTGTCAAGGCTGCCATAACCGACAGGACGATCTTGATTTCTATTATGATGGCAAATAACGAGATTGGCGCCATCCATCCGATTTCAGAAATAGGGAGGATTGCCAAGGAGAGAGGGGTACTCTTTCACTGCGATGCGACGCAGGGTGTGGGTAAGATACCGGTGCATGTTCAGGAGATGGGAATTGATCTCATCTCTTTTTCAGCGCATAAGATGTACGGCCCAAAGGGGATTGGCGCGTTGTATGTGAGGAAAAAGGGTCCGCGTGTGCGGCTTGCCCCCATGATGGATGGAGGAGGCCATGAACGGGGAATGCGTTCCGGCACCCTCAATGTCCCTGGGATTGTGGGATTTGGCGTGGCCTGTGAGTTGTGCGGGTTGGAGATGGAAGAAGAAGGGTTGCGGTTAACCCAAATGCGTGACCGGTTACGGGAGAAGATATTCGGTCAATTGGAGGAGGTCTATCTCAATGGCCATCCGGCGCAACGGCTTCCACATAATCTGAACATCAGTTTTGCGTATGTGGAAGGGGAATCGTTGTTGATGGGTCTAAAAGAAATTGCCCTATCGTCGGGATCGGCCTGCACAACTGCCACATTGGAGCCGTCCTATGTGCTTCGCGCTTTAGGGGTGGGCAGCGATCTGGCGCATTCTTCACTTCGGTTTGGATTAGGACGGTTTAACACAGAAGAAGAGGTAGATTATGTGGGACAACGCGTCATTGAAACGGTTGTCCGGCTTCGGGAGATGTCGCCCCTGTATGAAATGGCGAAAGAGGGGGTTGACTTAAAAAGCGTTCAGTGGACGCAACATTAGTAGGATGAGACTTTTTGTGTGTAACTTCTATGTTATTGGCGGAGGAGTTTTGGTAGAGTACAGATCAGTAAACCAGCGAGCGGATGCGAGCGTTGGAGGGGAGTCTCCCATCCGGCTTCGCCGGTGGGAGGGGGCGACGCGAGCCCCTTTGCGGCTTCGCCGCGTTAGCAGGGAGGTGTTGAAATGTCATACAGCAGTAAGGTGATTGATCATTACAATAATCCAAGGAATATAGGAAGTCTGGATAAGAGTGACCCAAACGTAGGAACGGGTATTGTGGGCGCCCCGGAATGCGGAGATGTCATGAAGCTTCAATTAAAAGTGAGTAACGGGGTTATTGAGGAGGCAAAATTTAAGACGTTTGGATGCGGGAGCGCAATCGCCAGTTCAAGTTTGGCAACAGAGTGGATTAAGGGGAGAACTGTGGAAGAGGCTTTTACAATTAAGAATACCGACATTGTGAATGAGTTGAGCCTCCCTCCCGTGAAGATACACTGTTCCGTCTTGGCGGAAGATGCGATTAAGGCGGCGATTGACGACTATAAAAAGAAACAGGCTCGATGACGAGGCAGACTACAAGGAGAACTTAAAGATATGGAAATCAAAGAAGCACAAATCGTTTCCTTGACAAAAAGCGCATTAAAGGAAGTGAAAAGTATAATCGAGAGAAAGAATTTAGGCAACATAGCGCTTCGGGTGGGGGTAGAAGGCGGAGGATGTTCCGGGCTTTCGTATAAGATCAATTTTGACACCGAGGTAACGTCCCATGACCTTACCTTGGACATAGAGGGGCTTCGCGTGGTGGTGGATGAGAAAAGCGCCCTTTATCTGACGGGAACGATACTCGATTATAGTTACGAGCTGGTAGGAGGTGGTTTTAAGTTTATTAACCCGAATGCCAAAAAGAGTTGTGGTTGTGGCGAGTCATTCTCTGCTTGAGGCGGAACTTAAAGTATAGAATCGGGAATAAGGATCTTTGAGCGGATTAAATGTGGCCCCGAAAGGGGCCAAGTTTTTTTAGTGCATGAACGGGTGGCGCCCCCTCGAAAAGAAGACATGGCCGTGGATCAAGAAGCACGTCATTGCTGGAGTTGCCATACTCCCATTGATGATCTCTTTTTTTGTAAAAGCTGCCATGTTTTGCAGCGCCCTCATGAAAGGATGGATTATTTTTGTTGTTTTGGTCTCGACTGCCATTTGAATGTTGACCTTAAGTTGTTGGAGGCACGATTTCACGCCTTAAGTCGGAAATGTCATCCAGACTTTTTCCAGAGAAAATCGGAAATAGAAAAGGAGATCAGTCTTGAAAACACGGCGTTCTTAAACCGAGCCTATCGCACACTAAAAGACCCGATGAAGCGCGTGAAATACCTCATCTGTTTAGCGGGAGAGGATGAGGCGACTGAAACCGCGCCTCCATCGGACCTTTTTGAAGAGATTTTTGAGTTGGAAGAAACGATGGAGGCGGTAAAAAATACGCTACCGGCAGAGCGGATAAAACATCCTTTATTGCTTCAGAAATTAGAGACTGCAAGGGAAAGGTTTCAACGGCGTCAGGATCAAGCAAAAATGGGTCTGCAGGCCCTATTCTCCAAGTGGGATAGTCTGCTTCATGGAAAACAGCAAACAGCAGGTCCCTTTCGGCCATATAGGGCATTTACAGATCAGCAAAGGTCACTCCTTAAAGAGATGAAAGGGGCGCTGTCTGATGGCGCTTATTTGGAACGGATATTAAGCAGCATCACAGTCGTCAACGCGGGGTAAGCGGGGTAAGGATAAAGCGAAA
>CAYJWQ010000097.1:0-3627 GCA_964373895.1 uncultured Nitrospirota bacterium | reverse complement strand
AAATCGTGTAGGCGGTCAAAAGCCGCCTCGGGGGTTCAAATCCCCCTCTCTCCGCCAATCGTGTAGCGCTCAAAAATGGTCAAAAGTGGTTTGGTGCGTCGGGAAGAGGGTCTGTTTTGTGGAGGGGTTGGGCCCTGTGCAGTAGGAGCCTATGAACCCCGCCAGGTCCGGAAGGAAGCAACGGTTAATAGGATATCTTAGGTGCCGCAGGATTACCTGGCCCTTCCACGTAACAGATCCTCATTGACGATTGCGAGATTGCGGCGCAATTTCGGACGATGAATTGTTCAGCGTGACATAGGAATATGGACTACCAGGTGTCAGCAAGAAAATGGCGGCCTCAAACCTTTGAAGGGATTATTGGCCAGCAGCACGTTGTCACCACGTTAAAAAATGCCTTAAAGCAAGGGGCATTTGCGCAGGCCTATCTCTTTTCTGGAATGCGGGGGGTGGGGAAGACCACGGTGGCCCGCATCCTGGCGAAAGGGTTAAACTGCTCTTCTGCGAACGAATTGCCCTGCAATCAATGCCCTTCCTGTGTCGAGATCACAGAAGGCCGCTCCGTCGATGTCATGGAAATTGACGGCGCTTCCAACACAGGCGTGGATGATGTTCGTGAATTACGTGAAATGGTCAAATATCTTCCCCTCTCGGGAAGGTACAAGGTCTATATTATTGATGAAGTCCACATGCTGTCCAATGCGGCGTTTAATGCCCTCTTGAAGACCCTGGAAGAGCCGCCGCCGCACCTGGTCTTTATTCTGGCCACGACCGCGTCGCATAAAATTCCGTCCACCATCCTTTCTCGCTGCCAGCATTTTATTTTTCGCTGGATTCCCCGTCAGGAGATTGTGGCGCAGTTAAAACGTGTGATGATGGAGCGTGGCGCCCTCTTTACGGAAAGCGCCGTCAATCTGATTGCCAGGGCGGCCGAGGGGAGTATGCGCGATGCGCTTAGTCTCCTGGATCAGGCGATTTCCTATGTCGGCGCGGGTCGTGAGGTGAAAGAAGAAGACCTCTTTACGCTTTTAGGTCGCGTGGGCGCATCAAAGTTTCATCTCCTGATATCCGCGATCCATCAGAAAGACGCGGCGGCCCTTTTGGAATTGGCCAAAGAAATCGCAGATCAAGGTTGCGACCTGCGTCAATTTCTGGCTGATTGGATGGAACACCTTCGACATGTCATTGTCGCCCAAAATGTTCAGGAGGCCGATGCATGGATTGAGATTCCAAAGGAAGAGGTCGATTTGATTAAAGCAGAGGCGACCCTCTTTGTTCCCGAGGAAATGCAACGCCTCTTTTCTCTCTTTGTCCGATTGCAGGAAGAGATCCGTGTTTCTCCCCATCCGCACCTTAACTTTGAGGTCGCCTTGATGCGGGCGATGTTGCTCGCCCAACTTCAGCCTGTTGAGAAGGTGATCGAAAGGCTTGAGGCCCTGGCGAGGGGGCAGGCAGACGCACCGCCTCTCCCTGATTCAAAAGACCTGTCCCTGCCGGACATTCTTCTTGAAAAGAAAGTTCAGGGGGCCCCTCTCAAGCCCCTTCTTTATCCGCAAGAGGGCCAGAAGGAGATGTGGGAAAGCATCCTTTCAGAGATTAAGGGGAAACGCCCCCACCTTGGCTCCTACCTGGAACAGGGCAAGCTGCTGCAGATGAGTGATCGGTCCCTTACGATTGGATATACCACAAAAACATCGTTCTTGATTTCCCTCCTCCTCAAGGAAGACCATAAGAAATGGTTAGACGACCTGCTGAAGACCCGTTTCCAAACGGAAGTCACTGTTGTATTTGTTGAAATTCCAGAACAGGATTCTCCCAAAGCGAAGGTCCCTGCGCCGGCACATCCTCTTATTCAGGAGAGCCTTGCGGTATTTGGAGGAAAAATTATTGAGACCAAACAGCATGATCGTCAAAAACTCTAATTGTAAGGAGTCGGTATGTCCAATAGAAAGATGATGGGTGATCTGATGAGACAGGCGCAGGTCTTACAAGATCGTATGGCCAAGCTTCAGGAAGAGGTAGCGAAGAAGACGGTTGAGGCCTCTTCCGGAGGGGGGATGGTCACGGTGCGTGTGAGCGGGAAGCAAGCGCTTCTTTCAATGACGATTGATCCGGAGGTGATCAGATCGGGCGACGTAGAGATGTTGCAAGACCTGATTGTGGCAGCCGTTAATGAAGGCTTGCGGAAAAGTCAGGAGCTGATGGCGAGTGAGATGAAAGGGATGACCGGCGGGTTCCAAATCCCTGGCCTCTTTCAATAAATGATGGAAAAGGTATTCTCCCAACTGATAGATCAATTGACGTTGCTCCCCGGTATCGGGAAGAAAACAGCCCAGCGGTTGGCCTTCTATATCCTAAAGATGGAGATAGAAGCGGCCAAGAAGATCGGCCAGGCCATTATTAATGTGAAAGATCAGATTATTCTTTGCAAGGTTTGCAATAACATCTCGGAGGGGGATCTCTGTTCCATTTGTGCAAATCCAGGTCGCGACAGCCAGAAAATTCTGGTAGTTGAAGAGCCCAGCATATTATATGCGATTGAAAAAACAGGAGAATATAGAGGTCTCTACCATGTGTTACATGGAACCTATTCTCCTGGGTTGGATAGGGAGATGCCAGGACGCACCATCCAAAACCTGTTCGAAAGACTTAAGAAAGGAGGGGTTGCGGAAATCATTATCGCCACCAGTCCCAATATCGACGGTGAAGCGACTGCGCTCTATCTGGCCCACCTGATACGGCCTTTGGGAATGAAGATTACCCGGATTGCGTGTGGCATTCCCGTGGGTGCTGACCTTGAGTATGCCGATGAGGTGACACTGGCAAAATCGTTGGAAGGGAGGAGAGAAGTGTAGAAAAACATGGAAAATCGCCTTGACTTCGCGGGGACGCCCATGATAAAACTCAATAGATAAAGGCTATATATAACATGAGTATGGTATAGAGGGGGCTGTTTACCATAGGTGAGAGAGGGTGGTGGTCTCCTAGTTATTTTTTAGAGGTGTTAAGAAGTTGCATTAACAATCAACGGGAAGAGGCAATTTCTCTACCGCCTAAAGTCAGGTGCTTTCTTGCTCAAGAATGAGATGAGCGGAGAAAAAACAGCATTGATAGTGTTGGGATTGGTGGTGGCTTTTAGCATATTTATTTTTATAATCTACTGGGTGATGGTTGGAAATGAAACTGAAAGTAGCGTTGCCCGTTCCATATTACGAGGCTTATAGATAAAACATTGCCTAAAAAAATCTCCGAGGGAAGGAAAAGTTGGCATTGTTATAGAAGAGGGTTTATCTCTAAATTGGAAAGGTGCTAAATATAATGGTTCGATATCGTGTTGTTCCGGGACCGGAAGCGTTTTTTACCCCTTCAGCGGCAAGGATGGGTGTTGTCCTCCCAGAGCCTGGGGAAGCCCATATTGAAGGGGAAATCGTTCCCGAAGAAGTGGCGATGGAATATGCGGCAAAAAAATTAATTGAGGCGAAGAATCCAACCCTCCATCCGGGGCCGCTCGTTTTATGGAACTGGAACGATAAGGCGGCTAAGAAGGCCAAGGCGATTAAGGCGCTGGCCACTGTTATTCCCGCAAGAATTATTCCGATGGCTGATTACCGCCCGAAATATCCGAAG
>CAYJWQ010000096.1:1876-3955 GCA_964373895.1 uncultured Nitrospirota bacterium | reverse complement strand
GTTAATATCATGATCCTCACCTCCTTTATTAGTTTTCTTCTCTATTGGCGCGCCAACCAAGAGGTGACGGTTTCCTGGGGGAAAGCTGCCCGTGTTATCGAGGTCGTTCTCTTTGTTGTGGCGATTGTAGGCGTTATCTGGTTAGGGGTGTATGGCTACTTCGTTCCCGCGGTTGTTCGTGTGAATGTCTTGTCTGTGGCGCAGGTGCTTTCTGTCCTTTTTGTCTTGATCAGTGTCTCGATCATGACGGCGTTTATGCTAAAGAATGCGAAGATGATCGGTGTGATGAAGTGGGGAAATATGACGCCGAGCTCGCAATATGCCCTGGTGCTCAATGCGGTGGTGGTCGTTCTGTTGATGACGATGATGGGGTATGCCCGGTCGGCCTCCCGTGTTCATTGGCATATCTATGGTGTGATGCGGGATAACTCCCCTTACGCCTTCACACCCGCCTTGGGTGATGCTGCGACAATGATGTCGATCTCCGCACTCGTCTTTGGTCTCTTTGTCGTTTTTATCTTCTGGGTGGTCTCGCTTCCGGATAAGAAAGCAAAGGAGGAAAAGGCTGCGGCGGAAGGCAAGGTGCTTATAGAAGGGACAGGCTATTTTAAAAAGGCGGCAGGTTTTGTCGGCGTGATCCTGATCGCCTATACCGCCATTGCTTATTCGCTTCCCCAGACCGTTTCTCTTCCTCCCTCGGAAGAAAAATTAAATGTTGCGACGATTACAAGCGAGAAAGATTTGGTAAAGATTGGGAACAAGATTTTTTACGGCAAGGGGCAATGCGCCCTTTGTCATACGATCGGGGGTGAGGCGGTGGGGCGTTGCCCTAATCTGGAAGGGGCGGGGCGTCGTCTAACCCGGGAATTTATTTATGAGACGCTTACGAAGCCTTCCGCCTATATAAAGTTGGATTTTGATGAGGTGGAGCCGAAGCTGTTTGCCGCCCAGATGCCGACGATCAATAAGCCTCCTATCGGTCTGTCGGAAGAAGAGCTTTTGACCGTGATCTCGTTTATTCAGAGCCAGGGGGGCAAAGTGACGGTCCATCCATCGGAATTAGGAAGCGGGCCGGTGGAGGCGGCAGTTCCGGCTAAAATGGAGCATCAGAAAGAAGAAGAGGCACATTCGTCATAATCGGTTTGCTGGTTACTTCTGTCCGTATTCTTATAAGTTAGTAAAGGAATTTCTTTGGGATTGCAAGGTAGAGGAATCCATCCGGCGGCCAGGGTTTTCGTCGCCCTCGTTGCTTTTTATTTTTTCGTAAAGTTTGCCATTTCACCTCCCCTGCCGTTTAGCCTCATCTTTATGTATATGGCCCTGGCTATCGCAGGTGCTGCTATCTATCTTGCCCTTTTTTCTAATATTAAAGAAGCAGTGATCGATCCCCTCTTTTCCTTTCTTGGCGGAGGGATGGAAGGGGGACTTGCCAAGGGGGGGCGTTATGTAGTTTTGGTGGCCATGCCGATGTTCGTCTGGTTTGGCTCGTACCAGAAGATGGGGGTCTCCACGGAGGCGCCTTTGGGCCAGCGAGTGATTCACCCTGCCCCGCCAAGCGAATTTACCGGCCTGTATAACCCCTACCGTACAGAGGGGGAGGATGAGAGGGTCGAATTCTTAAAACATGTGGAAGAGGGTAAAGAGGTCTATTTCAAGAACTGTGTTTTCTGTCACGGAGACCTTCTGGATGGAAAGGGGATTTTTTCAGATGGATTAAACCCAGCCCCTGCCGACTTTCAGGATCCCGGAACGATTGCGATGCTCCAGGAGTCGTTTCTTTTCTGGCGGATTACCACAGGCGGGATTGGGCTTCCCCAAGAGTCCACCCCCTGGGATTCCGCCATGCCTCGCTGGGAGACGATGCTCTCTGAAGCAGAGCGATGGAAGGTGATTTTATTTCTTTATGAGTACACGGGTCGTGCGCCGAGGACGTGGGAGTAGTGGTTAGCCCGCGATGCGGGCGAGAGGGGGAGGCTCCGCGGGCTTTGCCCGAGGAGGGGGCGACGCGAGCCCCTGAAAGTAGCGCGATGGAAGGTGATTTTATTTCTTTATGAGTACACGGGTCGTGCGCCGAGGACG
>CAYJWQ010000096.1:0-1776 GCA_964373895.1 uncultured Nitrospirota bacterium | reverse complement strand
TGGGAGTAGGGTGAGAATAATGGTGATCAATACGGGTCGAGTGTTGTTTACCCTTCTATCCCTGTTGGTGATTCCTGCTTTCGCCCAGGAGGAGGGCAAGAAAGAGGTGGCGCAGCCGGGTATCGCTTCTGATCTTGAAGTTGGGAAGAATATCTATGAAAAGCGCTGCTCCCATTGTCACGGGATCGAGGGACGGGGGGATGGCGTGGCTGCAGATCGCTTCAAGCCCAGACCCGCCAATTTTGCCAGGGCAAAATACAAGTATGCCTCCACGGAAAAGGACGAATTGCCGACCGATGCGGACCTCTTTAAAACGGTGAGCAAGGGGCTCCCTGGAACGGGAATGCCGGCGTGGGAGGGCGTTTTGTCTGAAAAAGAGCGGATGCAGGTGGTGCAATATATCAAGACATTTTCAAGTAAGTTTGCCGATGCCAGCGATCCTCCTAAGAAGATTGATTTTGGGAAGAAGATTTCTTTCTCAAAAGAAAGCGCGGAGAAAGGGAAGGAGCTTTTCTTTAAAAAGGCCGAGTGTAATCGTTGTCATGGGGACGAAGGGCGGGCCGATGGAAAAAATGCGGCGGAGCTTGCGGTATGGCCCAGGAATTTAACGAAGGGGTGGATTTTTAGGCGCGGCAATAACCCGGAGGAGATTTTTCAGCGGATCAGCCGCGGCATTATCGTGATGCCCTCTTTTGTCAAGGGCGAGAATGTGGAGACGACTGAGGAAGAGCGCTGGCACATTGCAAATTATGTCCACTCTTTGTCCCAATATAAAGGAAAGCCGGAGTGGAAGGTTACCCTGATCGCAAAGAAGATCAACGGGGATGTGCCTGCTAATCCAGATGACCCACGTTGGGACGATCAGGAGAGGCATGGTTTCCCTTTGGTTGGACAGGTGACGGTGGAGCCGAGGATGTTTACTCCGACGGTGGACATGATGACGGCCAAGGCGATGTATAACGACAAAGAGGCTTCCTTTCTCGTTGTTTGGGATGACCCGACCCACAGTGTGGCAGGCATGGCTGTATCCGAGGGGGCTGCGGTAGAGGTCGCTGATGTACCTTCTAATGTATCTGGAGGAGAAGCAAATCAGGTCTATGACGATGCGATTGCCATGCAATTTCCGGCAAAAATGCCGGAGGGAACAGAAAAGCCCTACTTCATTATGGGGGATCCAGAGCGTTCGGTCTATCTGGCCAAATGGGATTCAGGGTCAGGCCGTGTTGTAGAGATGAATGCCAACGGTCAGGATCGCGTGGTCATCCAGCCGGCCTCGCAATTTAGTGGAAAAGGGCTTTACAAAAATGGCCAGTATCGGGTTGTCTTCACAAGGTCTTTGACCACTACGGACAAAGAGACCGATATCCCATTTGTCCCAGGGGAATTCATCCCGATCGCGTTTACTGCCTGGGATGGGTCAAATGGAGAGAAGGACGGAATGAGGTCTTTGTCTGCGTGGTATCATCTTCTTCTTGAGCTTCCTGCCCCTCCCGAACGGTATATCTACCCGACGATATTTGCTGTTTTGGTGATTGGTCTAGAGTTTTGGATAGCAAGAAAATATAAAAATGGGAACGCTCGCTCCCCAAAGGGTGAGGCAGGTAAATAGGATGGGAAAGAGGTTGCAATTGTATGTATTTCCGGTTATCATTCCACTCCTCTTGAGTGGTTGTTTGTCGCTCTTTGGCGATAAACATGTCGTCCAGGGGAAGAAGCTGTTCAATCGGTTCTGCACCCCTTGTCATGGAGAGGGAGGGGAAGGAGATGGGTACAATG
>CAYJWQ010000095.1:0-4136 GCA_964373895.1 uncultured Nitrospirota bacterium | reverse complement strand
ACAACTTCCCTCTACATGTATCAACACAAAAACTAAAAAACTGGGGGTGGGCAAGCTTCCTCTGGGAACAATCTTTTGGAGCGTTTCTCTTGAAAACAACTTTTCCCTTATCCGTTGGAAGGCAGGATGTGTTAAAAAATCGGGTCCCCCTCGTCACCCCATTAAAGGAATTTGAATCAATTCACAAACTCTGAGTGGCTACGGGGCCGTGGGGAGTTATGTCCGAGTGGTAGGTGATATAACCTCTACCTTCTTCTATTCAGCGATACTTGCCACTTCTAATCAGCACTTTAACTTCATCGTGATTGCCCAGAAATGACACGAAAAGATCATCTGGCAGGTCCTGAAAAATAAAGCGCAATGCAAGGTTGCCGCGACATTCAAACAATTTATTGCCTAATTTACGAATACCAAGACCCATAGGGGCGTGCGGCCGTCCAAAACTTTCAGTAAGTGTACACAACGCCAACAGGCACTCTACTTTTTCGCTTTTGGTTTTGGGTAGTTCTCGCAGTCGTTGGAACACGTCAGGGTCGATAGAAAGAGGCTTAACCAATCATCTTCCTCAGTTGTTCGACCGTGACGGTGACAAGTTTTCCGGAGCGTTTTAGTTTTCCGTAGCGTCTGTCCGTGACTTTTCCTAGAGCGGCTATCTGTTCGGGCGTCGCTTCATATTCGCGCTGCGCATAGTCTGTGGATTCTACTTCCACTTTGCGCAGGGCGATGATGTCCGCGCCGCAGACGATCCCGACATCTTCTCCCTGGGAAGCTGCAGTCAGCCACCGGCCGAGGTTTTTCTTGGCATCCGTGATCGTTAGAGTCTTCATAGAGTCTTTATATAGTCTTTTTTTAGCCGTGTCAAGACGATGGTCTAATCATATCAACCCTCACAACCGCCGGATGGTATTTGACAGCCCGAAAGAATTGTGCGCATCTAGGGCCTGGATGGTATATCCCATTGCTTGATACCCTTTCAGCCGCTTTTGATACATTCTCATAAAGACGGGGACATGAATGTCGACGTAATCATAAACCTGAACCACTTTTTTGTTATCATACAATCGGTGAAGGCGGCCTACATATTGTTGAAGGGTTCCCCGCCAGGAAATGGGCATGACAAGAAAAAGGGTGTCTAATCTTGCATCATCGAACCCCTCCCCAATATAACGGCCCGTTGCAATTAAAACGCGTTTTTCTTCACCCGGGATCGCTTTGATCTGTTGCGCCGTCTTCTCGCGCTGTTTTCTTCCCATGCCGCCCTTGAGGACGATAACATTTTTTGCGATTTTTTTGAGCCGTGCGGCCAACGCCTCTATATGTTCGGTACGTTCGGTCAACAAAAGTGGAGAACGGCCCTCTTCCAAACCTCTTAAGAGATCATCAAAGATCAAATCATTCCGGGCTTGATTCATGACAAGGGCAGAATAGGCATCTTGAATGCCTGATGAGACAAGCGTTTGCGGTAAAATAAAATTCGTATATCGGGGAATGATACGGTGATCGAAAGGTCTTCTCTTCGCTTCAGTCTTGTCATTGACCCGAAATCGAATCGGCCCGCACTGCATCATGATGATGGGATGATGACCATCCTGCCGAATGGGTGTCGCCGTCAATCCCAACACGTAACGGGCCTTCACTTGTTTTAGGATTTGTTCGAAACGAAAAGCGGAAAGATGATGGCATTCATCCACGATCACCTGCCCGTAATCGACGACCCAATCTTTGACCTCTCCTTTGCGATTTAAACTTTGGAGAATGCCAATATCCACTTTGCCGGTTCGTTTATTGTTCCCTCCTCCGATTTGACCGATCTCGTTGCTGTCCATGTCGAGAAACGTAGTGAGACGCTCTTTCCACTGATCCATCAATTGTCGCCGGTGAACCAGAATCAAGGTGTTGACCTTTCGAGTGGCGATCAGTCCTGCGGCCACCACTGTTTTGCCAAACGCAGTGGTCGCAGAGAGCACACCCATATCGTACGCAAGCATCGCTTGGGCTGCCTCTTTTTGGGCAGGGCGGAGTTCTCCACGAAAATCCACTTGAATGGGATTTCCTCCAAAGCATTCATCTATGATTTTCACGCGAATATTGTGGTTTTCCAAAACCTGAACAACCTCTTCCAAGCAACCCCGCGGCAAACCGATATGTTTAGGAAAATCCTCACCGCATCCGATTACTCGTGGTTTTCCATAAGTGGATAAACGCATCGCCTGGGCTTTATAAAACTCTGGGTTCTGAAAAGCCGCCAGTCGCATCAATCGATTTAACATCGCAGGGGACAGCCCCGCTTTTTCGACATAAACCAGATTGGAAAGAACGATATTCAACGTTCCAGGAAAGGGGCCTTGGATCGGTTTTTCATCTTTTCTTTTTGAAGGCGGCTGCGTCCAAGGGTCTTCATCAGATTCCTCGTCGGTTACGCTCATTCTTATGCCCACAATATTTCCTTCCCTGGAGGCCTCCCTGACCAAGTGATCCACGTCGTCAAACCGCATTTTTCTAACTCCAGATAGATACGACCATTGGTCCGGATAAATCTGGAATGCTTCGTTCAGAAAAACGCTATTTCCTGCGTCTCTCGGATTTTTCTGAAGGGGGAGGGCGATCAAGTTTCCAAAACCCCCTTTGGGTAGGGTGTCCTGATTTGGAAAGAAACGATCGTAGGAATCCAACCCGATCTGATGCCTCCTTTCCATCGTTTGGGTCAAAATTGCGCAACCCAGCTTGCGGGCTAAGGAGGCAGGGATCGGGCTTGCAAAAAATATCCAAACATGTCCTCCTTGTCCTGACCGGGACCTTTCCAGCGATGCGGGAACACCCATTTCGCCTAAGGTCGTAAGGAAGGCCACGGAATCCTCTCTCCAGTTTTTCTTGTCAAAATCGGCGGCAAGGAACCAACAGGTTTCATCCGTCAGGAGCGGATAGATGCCCAGAATCTTCTTTCCGGAAAGATGATCGTGAACCACCGAGTCGGTGAGAGATAAAAACTGACGATTTTCACATTGGGATCGTTTCGCCCGATTTTCACTGCACCGGGGACAATTCCAATCATGCACGCAGGCCGGAGCATAGCCCGACTTTCCATTATTGCCTTCCCAACGGAGGGCATAAATATCCTCTCTCCCTCGGAAAAGACCTCGGTAAAGTGCAATTTTAATATCGGTTGAGGAAGCGTTGCTGACAAGATTTGTATTGTCCGGATGATTTTCAGAGAGGATACCCTCTTCTGACTTTGGAGGATTAAGCAGGGTTCGGAGTCTTGCGTTTTCCACGCGCAGATAAGCGCATTCTTTCAAGGCTTCTTCAAGCTTGATGGAATGATCTTCACTCACGATGCATTATAACAAGACTACGGCATCACATGGACATAACATGTAAAGGGGTCAGGCTTCCAAGATTATAACTCTAAACTGCGGCTTGATCCGAGTCGTTTCAATCGCCGCTTCAAAGCCGGCTCCCGCCCGGACCGATCCACAAGCCGTTGTGCCGCCGAACTCATGGTTCCCACGTCGCGGTTCAGCCGCCGCCCTACCTCGGTCAGTGTGCTACACCCGGTTCCCATCGCCAACCACCCCATCACCGCTCTCGCTTCCGACAGCCTTCGCTGCTGGGTCGCCGTCTTCAATTCCGTTTCCTCTACACCATACGCTACTTCAAGCGCCCGAATGACAGTCTCGATCGACGGGACTTTGGCATGGCCAATCCGGATTGGGGGATGAATCCGATCCATAAAATTATCATCGCCCAGCACCCGGGGGTCTTCCCCTCCTTTGTCTTAGGGGAGCAGTATATATCCGTTTATGGAAAAAATGAACTTTTAAAAACCGCTTAACAAAACGAACCCACTGACATTTTTACTGGGCAGTTCACTGACATATTGACAGGGCTACAACACGAAACCAACCCATCGTGGAATCCTGCGGCTTCAGACAACCATCAGACAGGAACACGGGAACTTCAACCATCCCAAGAACAGCGATAGAGAATATACATTGTTCCCTCTCCCTTGCCCTCTCCCGTTAAGGGATGGTGGGTGAGGGAGAAGGATCCCAGCAAGGTTTTCCCCTCCCCTTTATCCCCTCCCACAAGGGGAGGGGAGTTGGATAGCAGAACCCGTTTCTATCTAATGGTTCTTG
>CAYJWQ010000094.1:0-4206 GCA_964373895.1 uncultured Nitrospirota bacterium | reverse complement strand
ATGCCATGCCGGATTTCAGATAATATTTCATGACCTCTTGGACAGACTCCTCTGGACTCTTTCCTACCACAAAAGATACTTTATCAATAAACTCGGAAAGCAGCCCCTGTTCTTCCGCCATTTCAAATAGTTTCACAATGGGTTCCACCACTACAACCGTTGGATTTCCAAACCGTCGGAACAGGGCCACAACGTGATACCCCAAACCAAGTCCTAACACCACTAAAAGCCCCTGGCCATGAGAGGGAGAGACATCCACCACCTCCCCCGCTTCCCCTTCCGGATCGTACAGGCTATGAAGCGTTCGAATCGTTCCATCCTCCCCTTTGACCTCCAAACTCATGGGGCCCTTGCGCGAAGGAACCAGTGTAGGAGAAAGCCAGCTAACAGATGCCTCATCAAAAACAGGAGGAACCAGTGCAAATTTGCCCATTAAATCGGAAACCCTCTTTGCCGCACCACCATCATTGTCAAAATTTATATGACCGATGCGGGATTGCATCGTCTCACTTACCTCTTTGCGCAATTTGTCATCATTTAAGATGTGTGTAATAACATCAAACAACTGTTCGGGTAACGACTGAAATATACCATCCTCAGCGGAAAACACGGGATACCAGCCTAATGTATCTACAAGATTAATGGCTGGAACAGCCGCCAGCATCGCTTCCAAAGAGATATTAGAGTTAATGGAAATAACAATATCAGCGGCAACGATCAGCGCCTCTGTGTCCTCCGTGGCATATACATAATCCATATCCGTAAGACCTTCCCGTTTGGCAAGTTCTTGGACTCTTATTTTTCCAAAGTCAGCATTGCTGGGCCGATCTTTAACAACACAATTGACAGGCATGCCTAAACGGCCAAACTGAACACAACACCGTAAAAAAGCTTCTACTGTCTGACCATAATTAGAGGAATCGTAGCAAGCATATTGTTTTTGATCCCAGGTCGTAAAAAATACAATAAGAGGCATATCATGACGCAGTTGATATTTTTCGAAGACAAGTTCCCGGACTTCATCACGTTGATTGACCAGACCGGAATAAATATCCCAAGCAGGGTTGCCTGTTATCGGCATGCGAGACTTTGAAATACCGAGATCAAGAAAACCTTCTTGTCCCCTTTCTCCAAAAACGGCCATACAGTCTGATTCTATCCGGCTATGAACAGTAATAGGTTGACCTATAATGCAACTGTGGGAAAGGTGAATTGTTGGAATGCCATGCTTGCGCGCCCATAGTACAGCAGTCCTTGAAAAAGACACCCAATCTTCATTGACAATCATCAATTCGATAAAGTGCCTGGCGCGAATTGAGTTTAAAGATTCTATCAAGCAGATCGATTCAAATAGATGTTGGAGAATATTTTTTGTCATAGCTGCAATGGTCTCGGAATAAGTTTCCGCATTACCCAAGCTAAAAAGAGACACATCCAGGCGAGACAGTTCCTGTGCAATCTCTCTCGTTCTCTTCTGAGCCTCGGCCGCCAGAGTAGATAGATAGGGTTGTAAGAGCTGCGCTCCAATACTCTCGACATAACCTCCGGAGTGCCTTGCAACCTGATGAAGGGGAGAGTCGGAACTCCAGCAAGCATTGGTATAAACCACTCTCCGCCTATTTTTCAGATATTCATATAAGACGGGAAGGTTCTTTGGCCAAAGCAACGCGATGAGCGCAATGTCTCTCATAAGGGCCTAATTCGATGCAGAAACACGCACCTTTTCCATAACCACTGCCATTAAGTCATATTCCAGACATGGACCCAGGTTGATGCCATCATAGTTCAGCATTGATTCAAATGGGGGCAATTTATGCCAAGCTGTTACAAATTTGTAGCATCGATCATCCAAGCGGTACAACCCTGCAACCTTTTCACTAAACTCTAAATGACGTGGCTCTGTAAAATCGCAAAACCTTATTACATTAGGGTAATCAATGAATGCGGAATAGAGGAAAGCAAGAACGGTTTGATTAAAGGGATAAGCCAATAACGAATTCAGTCGCATCTTCCAGGCGTCACATTCTTCCTCTAAAAAAGGCATGATACTTTTCGCAGTAATCTCGTTATCCAACATCGTATTGATGGCCTCATTACGGGCTAACCACTTTTCATTGCCCTCTGGGTTGGCCCTTTTCTCCAAAACCACCAAAAACCGATCTGTTACAATGCTAGTTAGAGGCGCAAAACAGCGTTCCTCCAGAAAAAGCCCAAACTGAAACATACGTTCATCCACAGCCAACCAAGATAACAAACGCTCCCACAGATGGCCGTCCGCAGACGAACCTTTTAACCAGAAATTCATTATCAATCTTCCGTAAATTCCCCCATAAGGAACGATGGCTATGGCAGATAAACCTAAACGATTCGCCTCTTCTATGATGTCATCAACCTTCAACCGAAAGGGCACTGGAGAAGGATTCGTCGCCTTTTCAATAGCTAAAATATCTTCTACTGAAACTTTGCGGGATTGCGCCACCTTTACGATATGATCCATAGAATGCGTGCCAAAGAGAATGCGTCCCTGCGGGCAAACTGCCCGGCTCCATTCTCTTAACATCTCCTTCCAATCTGGAAAAGCAGTTAAGGTGCTCATCGATATTAACGTATCAAACTGGGAATCCTTAAAAGGAAGGTCTGTAGGCGAACCATGAAGGGTCGGGAGATTTTCCTTGGAAAGGCAGGAATCTATTGCAACAACGTGGTATCCTCCCCTTACGAGAGACGTCCGAACCTCGTTAGGACCACTTTCTGCCAGGAGAAGTTTAGCACCGACCACAAAACGGTTACATAAATCAAGTTCTACCTGCGCTTTCAACCGATTGGCGCCTTTATTTTTACCTAAGGCATAGCGGCCAGAATAAATCATAGGCACAACGGTTCTCCATGCAGAAATGGGCTGGTCAGGACCCACAAATAACCTCCTTTAGCGCTGTCACAACCCTCTGCTGATCCTCTTCCCTTAAACCATAGAACATTGGAAGACTCATTGCCTCGCCATAAAATTTTTCGCTCTCGGGGAAGGTGACAGGTTTAAAACCCAACTTCCGGTAATAAGGCTGAGTATGCACAGGAATATAGTGGACGTTTACATGAATGCCTGCCCTATGTAAGGCTTCTACCACTTCACGTCGGCCCTTCTTTATTTTTCCAAGTTTAAGGCAAACGACATAAAGGTGGTACGATGAATAACAACCTGATTTTTGATAAGGGATCTTCAGAGGAAATGGCTTCAACGCCTCATTATAACAAGATGCAATGGCATGGCGTTTGGTGACAAACTGATTCAGGCGCTGCATTTGACTGACTCCAAGGGCCGCCTGCAAATCGGTCATACGATAATTATATCCCAGATCAATCTGCTGATAATACCAAGGGCCATGGGGGGGCTCTTGCATTCTATCGGGCTTACGGGTAATCCCATGGTTGCGTAAAAGGAGCAACCGCTCATACAACTCTTCGTTGTTGGTGGTCACCATGCCACCCTCACCCGTGGTAATAATCTTCACGGGATGGAAGCTGAAGACGGTCATATCTGAATATCGGCATGAACCAATTACATCATCATGGTAACGCGCGCCAATCGCATGGCAGGCATCTTCGATGACATGGAACCCGTATCGCTTAGATAGAAGATGAATCCTTCCCATGTCACAGGGCTGGCCGGCAAAATGAACTGGCACAACGATTTTTGGCAGTCTTCCTTCTTTATCGGCCTGCGTAAGCTTATGCTCTAATGCCTCTATGCTAATATTGTATGTTTGTGGATCAATATCCACAAAATCGACACGCGCGCCACAGTAAAGGGCGCAATTTGCTGTTGCCACAAAGGTATTGGGGGAGGTCCAGAGGGAATCCCCCGGTTGGAGCCCGAGAGCGCGATAGGCCAAATGCAAGGCAGCTGTTCCATTACAGGCTGCCACCGCGTATCGGACACCGCAGTAATTCTTGACGGTCTCTTCAAACCGCTCGATGGCAGGGCCCTGTGTCAACCAGTCGGAACGAAGGATTTTTATAACAGACTCAATGTCACTATCATTGATATCCTGGCGGGCATAAGGGATTGGGTTCATTCCCCAATACCCCCTCCTAACTGTTCTATTCCCAAGAAGCGCGGATTGGTATCGGAACTATAATAAAAAAACTCCTACACAGGCGTGCCTTTTTAACATAAGTTATAGACATCATAATACACCTGATAAGAAA
>CAYJWQ010000093.1:0-4445 GCA_964373895.1 uncultured Nitrospirota bacterium | reverse complement strand
CTGAATGACATGGCGCAGCCGATGTTTGTCTTCGGAAACGAGTCCGCCGACGCCAAAAATCTTCCGGGTCTTCCAAGCAACTGGACAATCTGCCTAAAGGAGGGCCGGCAACCGGTCGGATCGGCGGGTTATATTCGATGGGATCGAGAGGAGAAGGCCGGTGAGATTGGGTTCATAATGATGCATCTGTATAGAAATAAGGGATATATGACCGAGGCGTTGAAGGCCGTTTTGGATTTTGGATTTAAGGGGATGGGTCTTGCGTTGATTGAGGCCAAAGCAGTCCCTACAAATGTCGCATCCGTGCGGGTTTTGGAGAAGATCGGGATGAAAAAGGAGAGACGTGTTTGCGGGCGTCTCTACTCGAAAGGGCCGCTCCTTGATCTGGATCTGTTTTCAATCGGCCGATGAAACAGTTCTATCTGGCAGGGAATAAAGGTGATTCGTAGGGTGGTGGCCGTGTCCTATCGGATAGGCGTGCCGTATCGCCTCTGTAATATACTTTTTTGCGTGTCGTATGGCGTTCTTTAACGGATCGCCTTGGGCTAGTCTGGCTGCAATGGCGGCGGCGTGGGTGCATCCGGTGCCGTGGGGAGGGGGGATGTCGATAAACTCTCCCGTAAAGCGAATGGTTTTTTGGCCGTCGAAGAGGAGATCGCACCCACGGTGATCAGGTAGATGCCCCCCCTTAATCAGGACGGCTTTTGGTCCAAGGGTGTAAATCTTCCTGGCCGCCTCTTCCGCCTCTGCGATTCCTCTTATCTTGATCCCCGTAAGAGATTCCGCTTCGAGAATGTTGGGGGTGACCAACGTGGCAAGAGGAATCAGATGCGACTTCATCAGGGAAACGGCGTCTGGCCGTAAGAGGGGATAGCCGCTTTTAGAAATCATTGCCGGGTCAACAATGAGATTCCGGACGTTGAAACGCATGAGGAGGAGGGAGACCTTTCTGACGATACCCTTTGAAGAGAGCATGCCTGTTTTGACGGCAGAGACATGGAAATCGTCAAAAATGGCCGCCATCTGTGCTTCAATGAGACGGAGCGGGAGGTCAAAAGAAGTGGTGATCTCTTTGGTGTTTTGAGCGGTAATGGATGTGAGGACAGACAGGGCATAGGCCCCGTTGGCGTGAATCGCCTTGATATCGGCCTGTATCCCCGCTCCCCCTCCTGAATCAGAGCCGCCAATAGCGAGGACCTGCCGTATCGCTTGTGCGGTGCGCTTCTTCAATGTCTTACGTTTTATAAGAGACCCAGCGTTCTCTTTCAGACAGGTAGCGCTCCTCGCGGAAATTGATTCTGGTCCGAATATCGCGAAATCCCTTCCTTTGGAGTTTGGGAACGATATCGCCGATCACCGCTTCCACGGAGGGATGCGCGGCCGTTTGCAGCGTGAATCCTTCGTATGAGAAATGTCCCGTATAGCCGGACTCATCAACCGTAATGCCCACATCGCGGTTGAACATTCTCCCCGTTGGGTCAAACGCCTCTAGTTGGTGAATTTCAAATGACACGGTTTATATCTCCCTTGTGAGTCGGATTATAGCGAAGTCGCTTTCTTCATTCAAGAGGTTTTATGCCCTATCCCGACCGTATATCACACGGCAAAACCGCAAAGCAAGAAATAGCCACAAGGGATTCCTATTGAGGGATGATGAGAAGCATGGTATTCTCGATAGCCTGGGAGAAAGATGACCAAAGGAAATCGTTTAACTTCAGAGAAGACCGCTCGGGGGCTTGTGTGTGAATTGCTTGCGATCTTTTACCAGAAAGGATGGGTGGCAGGGACGGGCGGCGGAATTTGCGCTTCTTTGGGAGGGGGGGGAGGAGGTCTGTTTTTAATGGCGCCCACCGGTGTTCATAAAGAGCGGGTGGCCCCTTCCGATCTTTTTGTTGTTGATTCAAGGAACGGAGAGGTGGTCTCCTCCCCTAAAAATCGCGCCCTGCGTCTTTCAGAATGCGGCGCCATTTTCTGCGGGCTGATCCATAAACGGAAGGCAGGATCGGTGATGCACAGCCACGCCCTGTCTGCCGTCCTTGCGGCGGACAGGGCGAAGGGGTCGGATCAGATTGAAATTCGGGGTCTCGAGATGCTGAAGGGATTGCGTGGGGAGTCCAACGACGCGATCCATGCCGTTCCCGTGATCAATAACAGACCGAAAGAGGCGGCGCTGTTGGGTGAGATCATGAAAGCCGTTGACGCGCCCAAATTTCAGAGGGCGCACTGTATCCTTGTCCGGGATCACGGGGCCTATATTTGGGGCGAGGATATCTGGGAGACAAAACGACATGCGGAGGTGTATCATTTTTTATTTGAGGCGATGATTGCGCGGGCCCAAACGAGGGAGGTGAAAGATGTATAAATGTACCTGTTGCCAACAAGAATTAAAACGGACCAAGGTGGATGTCCTCAATGTGCAGAGGGCAGTCGAAGCGGATAAGCTGACCCCTCAAGACGGATTTAAGCGGACGTACCTTGGCCACGGATCCCAATCGAGCGTCTTTGTCTTCCAGGGTCATAAAGGGCCGTTTCGAAAACATGTTCATGTAAATCATGACGAGATCGGTTATGTCCTCTCCGGCTCCGGCAAGGTGATGGTGGGGGAGATGGTTCGAGAGGTAAAGCCTGGAGATGTATGGGTGATCCCCGCCAACACACCCCATGCGGGTGATTTTGAGAATGAGCCGGTGGAGGTCCTTTTTATCTCTTCTCCAACGGATGATCCGGAGAACCCCGATCGCGTCTGGCTCGACTAAAGGTCTTCAGCGTGAAGATTGCGACCTGGAATGTCAATTCTATCAGGGTTCGATCTGATGCTGTCTTAGGCTGGCTAAAAAAATGCGAACCGGATGTCCTCTGCGTTCAAGAGACGAAGGTCGAAGACGGAAAGTTTCCAGGGGAGGCATTTGCCGATGCGGGCTATGGCGCCGCCTTTTCAGGTGAGAAAAGTTACAACGGTGTTGCCATTTTCTCGAAACACCCGATCAGCGATGTGCAGATAGGGTTTCCAGAGATGCCGATGCCAGAGAGCCCGATGAATGAACAGAGGCGTCTCATCGCGGCGACGGTCAAAGGCGTCCGACTGATCAATGTCTATATCCCGAATGGGGAATCGGTTGATTCCCCTAAATTTATTTATAAGCTGAATTTTATCGCCCGTCTAAGAGATTACCTCGATCGATATCATCAGACCGCCATGCCGCTTACAATCGTTGGAGACTTTAATGTCGCCCCGGAGGCGAGAGATGTTTACGATCCCGATGGATGGGAAGGGGAGATATTATGTCACCCAAAAGAGCGGGAGGCGATGATAACGTTAATGTCGTGGGGTCTGGTGGACCTGTTCCGCATGCACCATGAAGAAGGGGGCCATTATAGCTGGTGGGACTATCGTGTGGGCGCGTTTCGAAGAAACATGGGGCTTCGCATTGACCATATCTGGGCGACCCCTCCGTTCGCCTCTAACTGTGTGTTGTGTGAAATTGATAAGGCCCCCCGCGCGGATAAGCAGCCCTCCGACCATGCCCCGATGATTGCAACTTTTGTTTAACATGGCGGGTGGATAGAAAAGCCATGAAGGGACTTTTTCAGCCACCTGATTGAGCTATAAGAGCGAAATGAAATGCAAAGGGAGGCCAAAGCAAGGATTCTCATCAACGACCTTCTCCTAAGATCGGGCTGGCGATTCTTCGACGATGAGAGTGGCCCCGCCAACATCACGCTTGAAACACACGTCAAACTCAAGAAAAAGACATTAGAAGAGTTCGGCGACGACTTCGACAAAACGGCAACCGGCTACGTTGATTACCTCCTCATGGACGCCAGCGGATTCCCGATAGCCGTTCTGGAAGCCAAGTCGGAGGAGCGCGACCCTCTTGTCGGCAAGGAACAGGCGAGAAAATACGCCCACTCACAGAATGTCCGCTTTGTCATCCTGTCCAACGGCAACTTGCATTACTTCTGGGATTTGGGGCAAGGCAACCCTGTCCTCATCACCGAGTTCCCGACGCAGGATTCTTTAGGGCACTGTCACGCGTTCAAACCCAACCCTGACACCCTGGTCATGTTGCTTAATTCAACCAAAGGTTTCACGAAACATAGGAGTAATTGATGTCATTCAACACAAATCTCACCACCTTGCTCAAAACCGACCCGCGCTTCGTGGACGATGAAGGCGAACTTGTCCTCGCTGCCGTGCAAGACCGCGCTTGGAAGATTGACCGCGACCTTGTGAAGTTGCTCCTCTCCGACGCGGAAATCAAAGCCATATTCTTTGAAGAGATTGAGGGGCATTGGATTTTCAACCTCAACACCTTCCTTGACTACATCGCGCAAAAGAATTTTCTGGACAACTCATATACCCGCTTTCGTAATCGTATTGGTCTAACGATTGGCGATAAATACTTGCGCGAGCGTGGCGAGGTGGCGCTGGTGTGGCCATACAA
>CAYJWQ010000092.1:0-4572 GCA_964373895.1 uncultured Nitrospirota bacterium | reverse complement strand
ATCTCTTCCTCGCCGAGGGAGAATCCTCAATATAAGATTATAAAAGCTTTAGGTTGATAGGTCAAACGAGAAGAAAATTCAGGAAGTGCCGCCGGAGGAAGATATTTCTATCAGTAAGGGCAACATCATTACCTCTTTTTAAATAAATAAATCAAAGACATGCCAGCCAGGAATCCCCCGATATGGGCAAACCAGGCAACTCCTCCGATCTGGCGCAGGCTAAACAAACCGTTAAAAAACTGCACAATAAACCAGAAGCCTAAAACGACAAGGGCGGGCACACGCACAATCTGAATGAAAAATCCGACAGGGAGCAATGTCAGTACCCGCGCTTTGGGGAAAAGGAGGAGGTAGGCCCCCAACACGCCAGAAACCGCTCCGCTCGCCCCAATCATCGGAATACGTGATGTGGAATCAACAAAGGCATGGGCATAAGCAGCCACCACACCGCAGATCAGATAGAAAAAGAGAAAACGCCGATGGCCCATGACATCTTCAATATTATTTCCGAATATCCAGAGATAGAGCATGTTTCCTGCCAGATGGAAAACACCTCCATGGAGAAACATTGAGGTAAAGATGTTGGCAACCGCGAACGGTCTTCCCGAACCATGAAACAGTTCAAACGGGATCGCCCCGTAGGAAGAGACGAATTCCCCCGATTGGGGGCCCAGGGAAATTTCATAGAAAAAAACAGCGATATTGGCGACGGCCAAACCGATCGTCATCCACGGGAAGGAACGCGTCGGATTGTCATCTTTAAGCGGGATCACGGTTTATGCACACCAGACAGTGCCGGTTAAAAAGTGGTCGGAGGGACATGGCAGCGTATGCCGCTTTATCCCGGACGGATACCCTATTGCAGCGAGGGACTTTCTTTATTCGACTTCTTTGCAAGCACGAGATACGTCTCAGGCCCAAAGAAACCATTTTCTTCCAACCCGGCTTTCTGTTGAAAAAAACTGAGGGCCCGCACCACTGGAGGCCCCCAAATCCCATCCACCGGATTCAGGAAAAGCCCTTCTTTCCGGAGCGCTTCTTGAATGGCGCTGACGGAAGGATCAATTCCCGTCATTGACAACGGCAGGCGCACCCTTTCCATCTCTTTCCAGAGAATAATGCCCGTCCCCCTCCACTTTTGCGTCAATTCAGAAAGCGGCACATTCTTTCTTCCCTCTAAAGGATCGAGTACCACTGCCTCCTCTCCACGAATCTTCGCTAAGACCTGATAATGTAAGTGGGTCCCTTCCTGTAAGGAAAAAAGGAGCGGATAATTTAGAGACAGAATTTTTTTAAGCTCTAAAGGGACCGAATACGATCGGAACTTTTTCTCTTCCATCCATTTAAATATATCCTCCATTCCTTCTTGCCGCCAACGCGATTCATCCAGAATTGGATTCCAGAGGTTTAAAAGGGTTATGTACGCCCCTTTCCCTGTTCCAGAGACGTCTTCAACACGAAAGACCCTTTCTAAATCAAAACTCAACTCCGGCGACGTCATCACATTGGGTGTCGGCGTCTCTTGTTCAGATGTGCGGAAAAACAAGACAGATACTAACAAAAGTAAGGAAAGGGCTAAGAACCCTCCAAGAAGAACCTTTTTATTTCCGATCAGCCAATTCAGGCTTATCCGCTTGATCAGAGGGATAGCCATAGGCGCCTCCTCTTTTCCCTCAAGCTCGCTGATGGCTTGCTCGACATGCGTCTCGGAAACGGATCGCTTGTTGGAAACATAGGCAGCCAAGAGGGCGCGATCGGCGACGGTATTGATGAGTCGCGGCAGACCGTTGCTGAAACGATAAATATGGTCAATCCCCTTTGGATTGAAGAGAACGGTGTCCTCTTCAGAAGCCACTCTGATTCGGGACTGGATATAGGCCCCCACTTCTTTCCGATCCAGCGGTTTTACCTCGCAAAGGAGCGAAATGCGTTGCTTGAGTTGGCGGAGCTGGTTCATTGCCAGTTTGTCGCCTAACTCCGGCTGTCCGATGAGAAGAATTTGAATCAGTTTATTCTTTTCGGTCTCCAGATTCGAGAGGAGCCGAATCTCTTCTAAACACTCCACAGAGAGGAGCTGGGCCTCGTCAATGATCAAAAGCGCCTGTCCGCCTTTCGTTGCAACCTCGGCAACGAAACGATGGAGCTCTTCAAGGAGAACCTTCTTAGACCGGCTCCGCCACTTCAATCCAAACGCTTGATTGATTCCTTGCAGCAATTCGAGGGTGCTAAGCTGCGTGTTAAACAAAAGAGCGGTCCGAATGGAAGGCTCGAGCTTAGACAGAAGTAAATGGCAGAGGGTCGTCTTCCCGGTGCCAACTTCTCCGGTGATGACGATAAACCCATTGCCCTCCTTTACACCGTAGAGGATATGGGAAAACGCCTCCTCGTGTTTCTCACTAAAAAAGAAAAATTTTGGATCGGGAGATAACCGAAAAGGGGGTTCCTTAAATCCAAAAAAATCAAGATACATTAGAGCAGTCCAAAAAAGGAGATATCACGGATATACGTTCCCATTAAAATCTTGATAATAAACTTCAGTCTGTTTCTGGACCATCGTCCCCGCTCGAAGCCCGCTTTGAATCTGAAAACGGATAGCAAAGGTTGTCTTCTGTCTGGGGCCTAATTCAGGCAGCTTCCATACCCATTTCTTCCCTCCCCCTTCGACCGGATCGGGATTCCCCCGCACAAAAACAAGCTCCGCGGGAAGATGCTCGGTCATCACCACGTTTTTCGCCAGGCCAGAGCCGGTGTTCGTCACCGTCACCTGATATGCAAATGTCCCGGAAGGGAGGTTGTCCCGAGGTTGCATTTCCGTGTTGACCACAAGCATCGGCCGGCTCAACAAAAGCGTTCTTGACGCGGATACGGTCACCTTGTTATCCCGCTTCGACTGGGCCTCCATGCCGACGTCAAACTTCTCGCCATCGTGACCTGCCGGAACTTTTAATCCCGTTAAGATCGGAAAATCCTCACCTGGGCCCAGAAGGGGTGTTTCTGTCACAACCGGCTCGCCCGGTTGATAAGAGCGGTCACGATTTCGATCATAATAAAAGGTAAGGGGATAACCCCCGCTTTTTAACATAAAAACGTCTCCCCCATTTCCTAAGTTCGTTAGCGTAAATGGAAGAAAAAATGCGTTCTTCGAGGTTACATTCAGTACATCCTTCGGCCCATCCACACGGACAGATGATATTTGAGACACGGTGACAGCAGGTGAAAGCTGGGTCAGCTCTTGCCAAGACGCATCCGTTGGAGAGAAAAAGCCTCGGTTGAGTATTTGAAGACTCGCGTCTGCCCTTTCCCCTACTTGAAACGCAATTTCAATCTTTTGGGTGCTTTTTGCCTCGATTCTAGGGAGCTTCCATGAAATGGAATAATTTCCAGGATCAACTCTTTCTGCCTGTGGAGAAGCTGTGCGGAAAACTAAAGCAGGATGGTAGACATAATTGACTTTACCCCCGATCACATCAGCGGCAAGGTTTTTCAGAAGAAACGTGTACCGGACTTCTTCTCCAGGCCGCACATTGCCTTTATTCACCAGATGCTCTCCCTGAAGGATCGGCCCCGCCGCCACGACCGTAACCGATTGGAATCGACTCCGATCAAAACGAGAGGCTACTTTGACCTCAAAGGTTCTCCTTCCGCCAATACCAGCCGGATACCGCACCCGTAATTTAACCCGAAAGGATTGATTGGGTTGAAGAGATGGGGTTGTCCGTACCTCTTCACTCGATTTTCCTCCTTCGTCTGGGAAAAAAGCAGGCACAAATTCGCCTGGGAACGTTGACTCCAGTGTAAATGCATCCTCCGCGTTCCCTTTGTTGGTGATCATCACCACAAACGCAACCTCCTCTCCCGGGGATCCCCTTTTCTCAATAAGGGAAGGCTCGACCTGAAACTCTGCGATCTGTGGAATGGCCAGAAAAAACCCTTCCGCAAGAGAGGGTTGATCTAAAAGGGTTTTGTCAATCGGCTGAATTCTCGCGGGGATGGGCACAGAAACGATT
Organism: uncultured Nitrospirota bacterium; assembly: GCA_964373895.1. Lineage (GTDB taxonomy): Bacteria > Nitrospirota > Nitrospiria > SBBL01 > SBBT01 > SBBT01. Next base: position 565 of record CAYJWQ010000092.1, on the reverse strand, counting down.
GGAGGAAAGGGGGCTTTCGGTGGTATCGGAATATCCGGTTGTGGCGCTTTTTTGATAGGCTTCGGCTGGCGGTCTGATTTAGGCGCGGGTGCCTCTTTGGAATCGATCAATGCCTCAATCTTTTGCGTGAGGGGACTCTTGGGGAACTCCTTTCTCATCCGCAACATCGTTTCCTTGTGCTTGTCCGCCTGATTCGTTTCTAAATAAGCGCGCCCAAGCCAAAAGTAGGCCAAATCGCGCACATTGCTCTTCGGAAACTTCGCCAACACCTCCTCAAATAGGGGAATCGCTTTCGCGGGATTTTTCCTCTCCATCCAATCATGGCCTTCATAAAAGAGCGCACCATCATCTTTGTCCGCGGCCAAGATCGGAGACAGAGAGAGAAAAACAGGAAATATCGAGAAAAAAACAAGGGGAAAAAACTTGGTTGCCATTAAGACAGGTCTCAACCCTCAAAAACTCCACACTCTGACTATATTGTCAGAACCAACATGAATAATGTACAGTTTATAAATCTTGCAACTGTCGCACATTTTATTTTTTTTGTCAACAAAATGGGTCATCC
>CAYJWQ010000091.1:0-4588 GCA_964373895.1 uncultured Nitrospirota bacterium | reverse complement strand
AATTACTAAAAAGTGTCTTGACAAACGGGGAGCATTGCGGTTATCACAGCGCTGAAGCCGACCGCGTAAAGCGCGGGCATTTTGTTGAACGTCGTTTCGCGGCGGTTTATCTTCGGCGTTCGGCGGCTTGACACGCATGACGCGGAGCCATAAGGAGCAAGCAGATGACCCAGGACACAGAATACGACTATATCGTCGTTGGCGCTGGTTCAGCGGGCTGCGTACTTGTCAACCGACTGTCCGTTGATGCCCGCCTACGAGTGTTGTTGATAGAAGCCGGTCCCGCTGACACACGTCGTGAAGTTTCGATACCTGCCGCCTGGGTATCCCTGTTCAAGACCGAGATAGACTGGAATTACGAAACGGTTCCCCAGCAGCAGTTGGACGGCCGTGTCATCTATTGGCCACGCGGCAAGACGCTTGGTGGATCGTCGTCGACAAACGCGCAGATTTACCTTCGGGGCCATCGCACCGACTTCGATGAGTGGTCAGCAGATGGAAACAACGGTTGGAGTTACAAGGAAGTGTTGCCGTATTTCGTCAGAGCCGAGGACAACGAGCGTGGCGCCGGCTCCTCCTACCACGGCGTCAACGGTCCATTGTGTGTGTCAGACGTGCGCGATCCCAATCCTCTCTCACAGGCATTCCTGGAAAGCGGCCTTGCCGTGGGATTGGCGCGCAATGACGATTTCAATGCCGACCAGCTCGACGGTATCGGTTACTGTCAATTGACGCAGAAAAACGGCCGGAGATGGAGCACTTCCACTGGCTACTTGAAGCCAGCGCTCCACCGCAGCAATCTCGAGGTGTGGACCGCGACTCACGTAAGCCAAGTGCTCTTGAATGGCAAGACCGCGGTCGGTGTGGCCTGTCATCGAGGAGGCGAACGAGTACAGGTTCGGGCCAGGCGAGAGATCATTCTCTGTGCCGGGACGGTCAACTCGCCTGTGTTGCTCATGCACTCGGGAATCGGAGCGCCAGAGCAACTGCGTCCTCACGGCATCGACGTCGTGCACGCCCTCGAAGGGGTCGGGCAGAACCTGCAGGATCATCCGGTTGTCGGCGTGCGGTACCTGTCGAGAGAACCCGTTTCCCTGTTGAAGGCGAAATCCCTCGGCAACCTGGCCCGTTATCTCATTCAAGGTCGGGGGATGCTGGCCGGTAGCGGCGTCGATGTGCTGGCTCACGTCCGAACACGCCCGGAAACACTGGCTCCGGACTTGCAGCTTCTGCTGATGGCTGTCCTGTGGCTCGAGCAGGGACTGCGCCTACCGAAGGAGCATGGCTTTACGATTGCTGCTGCGGTGTTGAAGCCCAAGAGCCGGGGTTCGATCACGCTACGGTCGAACGATCCACTCGCGTCGCCACTGATCCAGCCCAGCTACTGCAGCGATACGGGAGGTGAAGACATGCGTATCCTGATCGAGGGGATTCGGCTGGGACGACGTATCATGGCGGCGGCTCCATTTTCTCGGCTGCGAGGGCCAGAGATCGCACCGGGAGTCGGCGTTGAATCCGATGCGGCGCTTACGTCATATATCAGGCAGAACGCGCAGACGTATTACCATCCCGTTGGCACCTGCAAGATGGGAGTCGACGCGATGGCGGTCGTGGATCCTGAACTCCGCGTCTGCGGCCTCAAGGGTTTGCGGGTGGCGGATGCGTCAGTCATGCCCACTATTCCTCGCGCCAACACGAACGCGGCCACAATCATGATCGGCGAGAAGGCGGCGGCCCTCATCAAGGCAAGAGCCTAAGGCACGCATGTAGAACAGATCAACAAACAGAAAACCGGACATCTTAATTTGCTACGGACAGCGATTGATTTTGGCCTTTCGCATTGTATAAGATGTGCGCCATGGGGAGCCCCTTTACACTATTTTTGATGTTGAGTCAATGATGGCGGATGTCAAGCGGTACGATGTCATGATATTAGGCGGGGGGCCGGGAGGCTATGTCGCTGCCATCCGGGGGGCGCAACTGGGGCTGTCCGTCGCCCTGATTGAGAAAGAAGGGGTTGGCGGAACCTGTCTCCATCATGGCTGTATCCCTTCTAAGGCGATCATTCGAAATGCGGAAGTCCTGTCGCTGATGAGGCGTTCAGAGGAGTTTGGAATAAAAATTGATAACCTACAGCCTGATTTTGGCCAGGCGGTTGATCGGAGTCAAAAGGTTATACAAAGACTGAAAGACGGTCTTGCGCACCTGTTGAAAAAAAACAAAGTTGACGTTTTTTCAGGAACCGGAAAATTTGTTTCTCAAAACCAGATTGAGGTTGCAGGATCAGGTGGAAAAACAATCATAGAGGGGACATGGACGATTGTTGCAACTGGAAGCCGCGTTCGACGTCTGGCCAATTTGATTTCGGAGGGACCGAAGGTTTTTACCAGTGATGAGGCGCTTGTATGCCGGGAACTCCCGAGGTCGATTGCGATTATTGGGGGGGGGGCCGTTGGCGTCGAGCTTGCCTATGTCTATTCCGTTTATGGTGTGAAGGTTGCGATTATTGAGATGGCGCCCTCCCTCTTGCCGCTGGAAGATAAAGAGGTATCATCCCTCCTTACGCGGAGTTTCAAAAAGAGGGGCATCGAAGTCGTCTCCAACGCCTGCCTTGATGCAATCAAGGAAGGGCAGAGTGGTTTTTTTATCCACCTTCGTGGAGAGGGCGAGCCCCGCCATGCCGAGGCGATTCTGGTTGCGATTGGCCGGATGCCCAACGTGGAGGGAATCGGCCTTGAAGGAATAGGGGTTGCCTTAAATGGGCAGAGCAGGTGTATTGAGGTGGATGCACGGATGAGGACGAACCTTCCGACCCTCTTTGCGCTGGGGGATGTGACGACACGCCCCGCCCTGGCGCACGGCGCAATGGCCCAGGGGATTTTTATTGCCGAATCGATCGCGGGCATGGACCGCCCACCGGTCGACCTCCTCTCGATCCCCAATGCGGTCTACTGCCAACCGCAGGTCGCCTCATTAGGTCTGACAGAAGAGGCGGCGAGAAGAGAGGGACATGCCATTAAAGTGGTGAAGTACCCGTTTATGGCCAATGGAAAGGCAATCGCCATGGGTGAGGCCGAAGGTTTTGTCAAAGTTGTTGCGGATGAGGCGTGCGGCGCCATTTTGGGCGCGCATATTATTGGGCCGGAGGCGACCGAATTGATTGGGGAGTTCGTTCTCGCTAAAACGTTCGATATGACCTCTCTGCAACTTAAACGGGCGATACATCCCCATCCGACCTTGTCAGAGGTCGTGATGGAAGCGGGGGGGGCTGTTTTTGGAGAGGCGATTCACTTCTAAGCGTGCCCGTTGGTGATGATTTTTGTAGGAGGTTTCGATGCCAGACCGACATTATTTAACCCCTCCGCAGCCCCGTGCGGAGCGGCTTCCTCCCTGGTTTAAGGTGAGGCCGATTACCGGTGACAATTATTTGAAGATCAGGGGGCTTGTGGATCGTCTCAAACTCCACACGGTATGTGAAGAGGCCCGCTGTCCGAATATTTGGGAATGCTGGAATCATAAAACAGCGACGTTTATGATTTTAGGAGAAGTCTGCACGCGAAGTTGCGGTTTCTGTGCCGTCTCGTTTGGCCGTCCCGATGGGCTTGACTTAAATGAGCCAGAGCGCCTTGCCGAAGCGGTGAATGTTTTGGGCCTCGATCATGTCGTCATCACCTCTGTGAATCGGGATGAGCTTGAAAATGGCGGCGCTGAAATCTTTGCCGCATCTATCAGAGGGATTCGGAAGTCTTCTCCGCAATGTACCATTGAGGTATTAATACCTGATTTCAGAGGGAAAAGAGAGGCGTTGGAGATTGTTCTGGAAGCGGGGCCGAATATCTTGGCCCATAATACCGAGACCGTTCCGAGCCTCTATCCAGATGTGCGCCCACAGGCGAAGTATGGCCGGTCCTTGCGGATACTTTCCTGGTCGAAGGAGGCCGGGTTTCTAATAAAGACGGGGTTGATGCTTGGGTTGGGTGAGACCTTCGATGAAGTCCGCAATGTCATGGCCGATCTGGTTGAAACCGGCTGCGACATTCTGACCCTGGGTCAGTACCTCCAGCCGACACAAAGACACCTCCCTGTGAGGCGCTTTATTCATCCTGACGAATTTATCCAATTAAAAATGGAAGGGGAGAGAATGGGGCTGTTGCATGTCGAGGCCGGGCCGCTGGTCCGAAGCTCCTACCATGCCAAGCGGCAGGCGAGAGAACTCCCCCTGATCCGGTAAGGGGGCCGATTGGTTTTTCGAGTTGTAGGGGGGTTAGACAGAACGGGGCTATTTATAACAGCGCTTGGTCTAAGAATGGTTATAACCGCAGCTTCCCTTCTTGAGAGGCGATGATGTCTGACACGCGAAGTCGTCTCCGGATATCCTCCACGGCTGTAACGAAATCGGAGAAGACCGCTTTATTGATCCAGAGATCGGTAGGATGTTTTGGATCCGGATTGGCTTCTGCGACAATATAGCCGCCTTCGGCCTTCTCTAACAGGATTTTCTCACTCATGATCAAGTCTCCATTGAACTCCTTTTACAAGATAAGCATTGTGGTTGGCAATGTCAAGAAGCGCTTTACCTCTATGTTAT
>CAYJWQ010000090.1:0-4736 GCA_964373895.1 uncultured Nitrospirota bacterium | reverse complement strand
AATAACCTATACAGTTGGGCTGTCGATTCATCCCCGTTTGCTGTGTTGCTCGTCGTTTACATACCAAAGGGTATGCGCACTCCTCGCGCCTTGCAAACAGGGCGACTCGTTGGCCCTTTGTGTATACGTTATTTATTGACAGGCCCTAACACAACTGGGCAATTTGTTCTATCAGCGCCTCCTGGGCAAGCGCGCGATTGCCATACCACTCCTGGCTGAAGACACGGATAATCTTCCAGCCGAATTGTTCCAAAATGTCTTGCCGGAAAATATCGTTCATCCTGGCCTTCCAACCGCGATAAAATTGCCGGCCGTCACACTCAATCCCGCAAAGGTAGCGCGGGTCTGCGGCATGACGCTTGACCCCAATGTCGATGCGAAAGCACCCCTCACCCACCGGTTGATCCAGATGAAACCCCTTTGTATTCAAGAACTCCGCCACATGACCTGCAAACAGCGATGCCAGATGGGGACGGGCAGGCCCAGACCGGACGGGGTCGCCAAAACGCAATAAAATCTCCCTCGCGCGTTCATCATCTCCTTGATCAATGGCGCGGGCATAACAGATCCACATGAATAAATAATCGTGCTCATTGTTGATTCTCTCTTTATCCCAGGAAATGCGATTGATGTCGATCGAGGAGATGATCATGATGCCAGACCCGGCGCAGGCGATTACAGCATTTAAAACCTTTCTCCCTTCTTCTCTCTTACTGACCGGTCCAAAATTCCCCTCTTTTCCATCATACGTTGTCGATAAAACAATCAGATCTCGTCGGTTACCATCCAGATGTTCTGCGGTTTGAACAAAAACTCCCTTCCCCTCTTTGCCCTTACGCTCCAACATCTCCCTAAAGTCGCTCTCCTGCTCTGCCGATTCGTATAGGGCCTCTTCAATCCGATCCCTTTGCTTTACATGGAAGGTAACCACCCCAACGCTTAAAGAGGGGGTTGCTTTCAGTATCCCCTTAACCTTCTCCATCACCTCTTTTGCCTCGCGCTCATTGATACCGTCCTGGAACAGACCGTCCACCTGGCACAAGATCATCGGCGCGCCAAGAAATTCTGCGCGATTGCATACGGGAACGATCAGCCTCCCTCCGTAGAAGGCCTGGTTAGCGAAGCGAAGCATCTCTCCAGGCGCCGGGGCATAGCGGATCCGCAACTGCTTCGGTGAGCCGACGGCATACTCCGCGGCGTGAAGTAAATCATACTCTCCTGCTGCGGGAACAAGCCGATTTGTATCCGCTTTCGGGATATTTTCCTCTGTCGTGTCATGATCATCGGCAATGCCGGCCAGCCCTTTCGGGGAGAGCTGCATGCGATCGCCCGCCACCACAACCGACCTGGCGCGATAGAGCATCGGTAGGGCATCGGCCGTAAACATCGGAGCGGCCTCGTCAATAATCAGGAGATCAAGCAGGCCGGGCGTCATCGGCAAGATGGCGCTCGCGGCCTCTGGCGTGGCCAGCAACACCGGACGAAGTTTTTGAACACATTCGCTGCCATAGAGTTCGCGCAGGGAGGTGGGGGGGTAGCCGTCCGCGCGCCATAATCTTAGCAGGCCCAGTTCATGGAGTTGGTTTTTGTAAAAGACGCGTCTTCCGAATCGAGATTGGATATCCAGCCTGTCTGTCTCCTGTTTTTTCATCAGCCAGCTTTTTAAAGATTGACGCTGATTTCTGATGTCTTGAGGATCTGTAAAATGGTAGCGCGCCTCGATCTCATCCAGCCAGGACTGGGCGGCGGCAGCCTCGACAATATAGGGCCATGCGTCCATCCTCTGACGACAGTCCTCATAGAGAAGTTTGAGTAAGGGATTTTGTTGAAGTTGCCGGTTAATAGAGCCAATATCGCGCAGCCAGCAGGTGTTGTCCCGCAAGACCTGATAATGTGGCGCAATGGCAAGATCAGATCGGGCAATATTTAAAAGTGACTTCACGTCCTCTTCCGGAAGCCAGGAGGCAATCCGCCGTGTTAGACTCGCCAGTCTCCCAAAGCGCTGCTGGGTCTCGCGAAGAGTGTCTGGGAGTAACGACAAATAACAGGAGACTCCCCAGGGGTGCTCCGCCAGATAGGCCATCGCTTCTGCATGGACAGGCCGCTTTGGAGCCACGTCTTCCAACGTTGCCGCAAGTTCCGCCATCTCCGACAACCAGGCATTCAGCGTAACCAGCTCACCCTGCTGCACCTCTTGCCGGACCAGTGTCCGCCAAGGGTTTTGCTCATAGCGACATCGGCCATAAACGTTGATGAAGGCATCCGTCGCCGCTAATTCTTTATGCAGCTCCTCTATATTGGCCACCAAAAGCGGCTCCCGGAATTTTTGATAAAATCCTTGCAGGTCGCCATGCATGTGAATGCCATGATCTTTTTCTATCTGATGTAACGTCGCCAGCAGATCGCCATATCGCAACCTGGCATCGTTTAAAGTTTCATTCAGCGCGATCGTCTGGATATTGAGCTGCTTTTCACGATCGAGCAGATTTTCGCATATCGTACTCCGCTGTAAATAGAACGGAATGCAGTTGTCGTCATGTTCGATATCCCGGATTCTCTGAATAATCTTAAGACGGTCTTTAGAGGGATCCTCGACCAGTTCCGCCAAGTCTGAAAGCCCTGCCTCCCGTAATCCTGCCAAAATGTCTTCCAGGGCAGACCGCTTCGGGGAGATGACCGCCACTACTTTTTCGGCCTCCAGCCTGTCCGCAATCAAATTCACAATGGTTTGCGACCTGCCGGTACCCGGGGGGGCGTGCATGACCACCAGCCGCGATTCGCGTGTCCGCCAAAGGACGGCCTCCTGGAAGGGATCGGCGTTTGCCACCAGCCACTTGCCGGTTTCAAGTGGTTCCGCCGTCGGACCATTTACTTTAGAAGAACGGGGGGAAATAAACCGTTGCAGCCCCCCACAATTTTCCGGATCTTCGCGCAACCGTTTTTCAAGTTGATTCAGATCATCCAGGATTGACAGTCCATAGAATGTCGCATAGCCGATCACAGCGCTTTCAATCAACTTCGGCTCCATGTTCAGCGCCGCGCGAGATTGAAAATAATTTTCCGAATTGGGGCGGATGGGCTCAAGCCCGGAACAGGAAAACGTTCGGTCGCACTGCTTCCATGGCTGAAGCAGGCGATCGATCATTTGCGGCAGATGAATCCATGTGATCTCTTCTTCTTTCCAATCTAACGAAATTCCTGTCTCCTGCCGCAACCAGGCGGCAAAAAGATGGTTAAACCGGACGTCCGCTGGGGGAGCAACCTTATCAGATTGCCCTTCTGGATCGCTTCGCAAGCGATCCAACGTCATTTTGTCTCCCGAGGCGGCAAAAGAGATTGGACATAAAAAGAGGGGCGCGAGGACAAATCCCCCATCACGGGTAGGGGTAAAAACCAGCGGATAGCCGATATAAGTTTCCCCGACCGTCCCACGCTGCGCCTCCGCCGCCCGCTTGATTTTCTGACATTTTACCTTAAAAGGGCCTGCGGGATTTCCGATAGAAAGGGGGCGAGGGATTAAGGAAAAAAGAGAGCGCAAGACGATCCAGGCGGTGTCTGCCTGCATCCGCGATTCCTGGTCATCGGCCACCTCTGAAGCATCAACGATGACATCCGTAAAAAGGGCGCAGATATCCTGCCGGTAGGCGTCTGGCAGGAATCTCAAAAGGGGGCTTTTTCGGATCAGGCGGCGGATAAAATTATTCCGCTGGTCTAAAAGGACCGAAATCGGGTCCGGCATCATTGTTGGCCATTATTTAAAAAAACTTAAGGCGACCAGACATAAAATGACGAAAAGCTGAAAAATCGATATCACCTGCAATGTTGTTAACTTACGGGGCGTCTTCTCGCTGATAGCTTTCTGCGTCTCTTCAATATGGGCAACCTTTTCTACAACAGTCTCGATCTGTTTGTGAAGTGCTTCCACATCACGCTGGATGGCCCCCTTTATGGTTTCCGAAAAAGACCGTTGGGTTTCGCCAAGCAAGAGCGTGCTATTGGTCGTTGTCTCCATTTTTTTCCCAAGCTGCACGATTTCCTGATGGAGATTTTTTACGTTTTTTTGGACTTCTTCAAGAAGAGCGGAACTCACAACGGCCACCTCTATTTTTTCTCGAATCTGGGCCGCCTCCTGCCGAAGAGATTCTTTCATCTCGTCTATAATGGCCTCTTGCCGCACCATCAGTTCCGGGAAACGGCCGCTGACGGCATCTATCTCTTTTCTAAGCCTTTCACTCTCTTGTTGCAGCAGGGGGGCAGTCTGCTCAACCACTTCCTGAATATTTTTAGAATAGGAAAGGAGGGCGCCTAAAAGAGAAGGGAAAATGTCATGGTCATCAGATTTTCCCTCTTTAAGCCGGTTGAGAGAGGGGTTCAGTTTTTCTTCAAGTTTTAAGAAAAGGGCAGGATCCATGATGTAATAGGACTCCTCTTTACCTCGGAGGGCATTTTGTACAATCGGCAGATAAAAAGCAAGCCTGCCCCTTCCAGAAGAGAGAACCCCGTGTGATTTATTATATGCTTCCTACCGAAGGGCAGCAGGGGAACAACGATCAGGTTGAAAAACCTAACGGTAGAATTCGGCGGCCACGTTAGCGGCCCGCTGCAATAACATAGTCTGATGCTTTGTTGGGTTGATGAGTAACAGGTACTGCCTATCCCCGACCCAAGCTGGGCACCCATGTACTAATAAAATGATGTAAATAACTCAAGAGTAAAGATTTGACCCCAATTGTTCA
>CAYJWQ010000089.1:0-4856 GCA_964373895.1 uncultured Nitrospirota bacterium | reverse complement strand
TGCGGGAGGGGATCTTGCACCCTCTCCCTAACCCTCTCTCATCAAGGGAGAGGGAACAATTAGATGTTCTCTATCGCTGTTCCTGGGGAGGACAGGAAGATTTGATACGGAAGATTGATTTAAGATTGATGCCATGCTACACTGGCACCCAATTTGAGCGCACCGTTCACCCAATCAGAATTCGGCCCCCTCAAAGTCATTCCTCTGGGGGGGGTGGGAGAGTTCGGCATGAACATGATGCTCTTCGAATACGAAGGGGCCATCATGGCAGTCGACGCGGGACTCATGTTCCCAGATAGCGATATGTTGGGGGTCGATATCGTTGTTCCCGACTTTTCCTATCTTCAGAATCCTTCCAAAAGCATATTAGGCGTTATCCTGACACATGGCCATGAAGATCATATCGGGGCCGTGCCCTATCTCTTGCGGAAGTGGAACATCCCAGTTTACGGAACCCGTCTCACCCTTGCCCTGCTCGCAGAAAAGATGAAGGAACATCGCCTCCCCTACCCGCCGCAACTGATCTCCATCAAACCGAGAGACACTATTTCTCTCGGCCCTTTTTCCGTTGAAGCGATCAGCGTCACGCATAGCATCGTCGATAGCGTCGCATACGCCATCACCACCCCCGTCGGCTGCCTGATTCACACAGGGGACTTTAAAATGGATTCCACCCCGGTTGGAGACAACACGTTTGACGCCGACCGCTTCGTGGAATACGGCAAAAGGGGTGTTTTGGCGCTCTTTTCCGATAGCACCAACGCCGAGCAGAAAGGGTTTACACCCTCTGAAGCCGATGTGGGCGTCTCTTTCGAACGTCTTTTTTCCGAAATTAAAGGAAGAATCCTCATCTCTGCGTTTTCGTCCAATATCCACCGGATTGATCAGATTGCGCAAATCGCCCGCCAGCGTGGGAAAAAAGTTTTTCTCTCCGGAAAGAGCGTCGTCGTTAACACCAGAATTGCCTGCGAAACGGGATATTTTTCGTTTCCCTACGACCAGTTTTCCCCTCTGGATACCCTCTCCGAAACGCCCGACCGGGAGACGGTCATTTTCACAACCGGAAGCCAGGGCGAGCCGACGTCGGCGCTTTTTAGAATTGCGACGGACGACCACAAACAGATACAGATAAAACCCGGAGACACCGTGATCTTATCGGCCCGTTTTATCCCCGGAAATGAAGCGGCGATTTCAAATCTGATCAATCTCCTCCTGCGTAAAGGGGCCCATGTCCTGCACGAAAAAATCGCGCCTGTTCACGTGTCGGGCCATGCCAGCCAGGGAGATCAAAAAAAGATGATAGAACTGGTAGAACCAAAATTCTTCGTTCCCATTCATGGGGAATATCGCCAACTTTCCGTCCATGCCTCATCGGCCATGCAATGTGGTTTATCTTCCGAACAGGTTAACGTCATTGAAAACGGGGAAACGTTATTACTGGGGCCATCCTATTGTGAAAGGGGGAAAACCGTTCCTGCCGACAAGATTTACATTGACGGAAAGGGCGGCCTTGAGGCCCCGCTCTTAAAAGAGCGCCGCCAACTCGGCTCGGAAGGAATAATCATCGTTACGTTATCGATCGAAAACGGAAAGATACGATCAGGCCCCACCTTCCTATCCCGAGGCTTCACATCTGACGACCATGCGATTTGGGAAGAAATGTCACAGGTCCTCAAAAAAATTTTCCTGCAAGAGGAGATAAAAGAGAAGGCGGAAATTGAAGCAAAAGTTATAAAAACACTTAAAAAACGCATCTCTAAACAGATGGGACGTTTCCCCATGATCATCCCAGATGTTATGGTTACATAGTTTATCGTAAAATCAGGATATGGCCGCAGACAGCAACAACTATCTCGATGAAGTGATCGGCATCCTCTTGATGGTGGCCGGTCTTCTCCTTGGAATCAGCCTTTTCACCTATCATGCGGATGATCCTTCCTGGTTTTCAACTGTCACCAACCGCCCTTATGTCCAAAACGCGGTTGGAAAAGTCGGGGCGACCCTTTCCGACACCTTTTTCCAAATGTTCGGGGTTGCGTCCTACTGCATCCCTCTGTTCTGCCTTTTTTTAGCGGTCACATCATTTAAAACTGGACGAAAGACGCTGACGCCCCGGATTCTTTCCGGGTCGGCGCTCTTCATTGTAACAATCTCTTCCCTGGCGGAGTTCAAACGGGGCGCCGATCTCGCCGCGCCTAACCTAGGGGGGGGGATGGGCGGCCGCCTTATATCCCAATTTTTTCTCGATTACTTCGCCCCGATGGGAAGCCTCATCGTCCTGTTTGCCCTTTTGCTTCTGGCATCAATGCTTGTTTTCCCCTTTTCACCATACGCCCTGGTGATCAAGGCATGGTCGGATATTAAAACCGTCCGAATTTTTGTTGTCGGACAATTTCGCGGATTCCTCGATCCAGTCAGAGAGAAAAAGAAGTACCGCCTTGACAGAGTGCCCCCCCCAACCATCACACGCACACTCAATCCCCCCCCCCTCGATCCTCCAGAGATAACCGCGCGGCCCAAAATGGAATCCCCCGCCAGCGGGAAGAAAGGGGGTTTTTGCCTTCCTCCCCACTCACTGTTATCGGATCCCCAGCATTCATCAAAACGGGCCACCCATGAAGATTGGATTTCCCAATCGGGAATCCTGGAGAAGAAATTCCGTGATTTTGACATTGAAGGGAGGGTTACCGCCGTGCATCCCGGCCCCGTGGTCACCATGTTTGAATTTGAGCCGGCGCCGGGGATCAAACTAAACCGGATCACCAATCTCGCGGATGACCTGGCCATTGCGATGAAGGCATTACAGGTCCGGATTGTCGCCCCGCTGCCGGCAAAATCGACGGTCGGCATTGAAATCCCCAATTTTATTCGAGAAGAGGTGCTTCTTAAAGAGGTGCTCTCCTCCCCCTCCTTTACGCAGATCGAATCAAAAACCCGCCTCGCCCTGGGGAAAGATATTTTTGGCGTCCCTGTTTCCGCCGACCTTGCCGCGATGCCCCATCTTCTTATCGCAGGCTCGACAGGATCGGGGAAAAGCGTCGGGCTCAACTGCATGATCTTATCGCTCCTCTTCTCAACCACGCCCACCGATGTAAAGATGCTGCTGATTGATCCCAAAATGCTTGAGCTCACTCTCTACGACGGCATACCGCACCTTATCGCCCCCGTCATTGTCCGCGCCAAGGCCGCCTCGATGGCGCTTAAGAAAATGGTCGTCGAAATGGAACGGCGCTATCAGCTCATTTCAGAGAAGGGGGTTCGAAATATCGCCGCCTACAACAAACTCTTAAGACAAGAGAAAACCTCTCCTCCCATCGCGAAAACAGTTTTTATCCATGTTCCGCTTCCGTACATCGTTATCTTCATTGATGAGCTCGCAGATCTGATGATGGTCGCCCCGCGTGACGTGGAAGACTCCATCACCCGATTAGCCCAGATGTCCCGCGCGGCGGGGATTCACCTTGTGCTGGCCACGCAACGCCCTTCCGTCGACGTCATCACCGGGGTAATCAAGGCCAATTTCCCGGCCCGCATCGCCTATTGCGTCTCCTCCAAAACCGACTCAAGGACCATACTAGACGCCAATGGCGCCGAACAGCTTTTAGGGAAGGGGGACATGCTCTATCTCTCGGCGGGGACGGGAAAAGTTCAACGGATTCATGGCGCCTATGTTTCCGAAGAGGAGGTGAAAAAGGCGGTGGACTTCATCAAAGGACAGGCGGCTCCGGAATATCAGCCCCCCCCTCTGGCAGATGAAGCCGCGCCGGAGGATGAATCACCTCTGGATGCGCGCGATCATTTATATGAAGAGGCGCGTGAACTCATTATTGCAACGGGCCAGGCGTCCGCCTCTTTCATTCAACGGAGGATGCGGGTCGGATATCCCCGCGCGGCGCGCATGATTGAAATGATGGAGGAAGACGGGGTGATCGGTCCTGCCATTGGAAGCAAGCCGAGGGAGGTCTTGATCAAAAAAGAGGGCCGTGAGGCAAATCAAAATCGATAAAGCAAAAATCCTACCCCTGGCCATCTTCGCGCTTCTTTCTTCCTATACCCCCGTCTGGGGAGAGGGCGTGCGATTAGAGCAGATTATCCGCGGGCTTCAAGAAGCCTATCAGGGAATAAATGACTTCCAAGCGGACTTCACCCAAACCGTCCAATATAAAGAGTTCGAGACCTTAGGCGTCTCTTCGGGAAAAATGTTTTTCTCAAAAGGGAAGATGCGATGGGATTATAAAGAGCCGACCCAACGCCAGATATTCGTCAATGGAGAAGAGGCGATCTATTTTACTCCGGAACACCAACAGGCTATTAGAAAAAACTTAGGTGGCAAGGCGGGCGGCCCACTTCAACTTCTTTTTGACACGGATCGTCTCGACCGGAATTTTCATATTGCCCTTGAAAAGGAACTTCCAAAAAACGCCTTCTTGCTTCAGATCACGCCCAAGGAGAAGGGAGTCCCCGCGCCAAAGATTCTAGCCACAGTCGCCCCCTTTCAGAGGGTCAAGGGGTTCATGATTCAAGAGGTCGTCTTGTATGAAGAGAATGGGAACATCTCCTCCTTCTTATTTAATAAGATAAAAGTCAATAAAGGGTTCGATCCGGATTTTTTTGTCTTCCATCGTCCGGAAGGCATCGAACTAATTGAAGCGCCCTAATCTGCGCTGGAGGTAGGTGGCCATCCGTGCTACGATTTGGGCTACGATTTGCCCATCGCTACAAGCGCGAGAGTGGCGGAATGGCAGACGCGCCAGACTTAGGATCTGGTGGGATTCCCGTGGGGGTTCAAGTCCCCCCTCTCGCACCAGTAGTAACTTGTTCGGAATTAAGAATATGGAGCGATTTTGCGGAAGCCA
>CAYJWQ010000088.1:0-4913 GCA_964373895.1 uncultured Nitrospirota bacterium | reverse complement strand
TTGTCATTCTTGGAGTTTATCTTCTGCCGCTTCTTCACGGTTGCGGTTCAAAGACAAACGGCTCATCCGGAAATTCTGACAATACGGGCGCAACCAGTACAGTTGCAACCGATACGGGTGGAACGACAGCGCCATCCTTTGTCGTAGAGATGCCGGTTCGTTCGGAAGATGCCGCAAACGTCTTTCTGGGTATCTGGCCATTTGGGGTGCATGGCGGCCATGGCGTTATCCAGAGTGTGACAACCGAGTCTTTCAATCCCAGTAAGAAGACCATTCAGATCCAACATAATGTGGGTGGCAGGAATTATCGAACGAATTACACCAATATTGAAAACCAAAGTAAGGAGGCCGCGGTTTAAGAAAGTCCCACCAGCGGACAAAGCAACCGCAGTCCGACCCAGATGATGGTAAACCCGATCAGATCAAAGAGAAAGCCGGTCCGAATCATCTTCTGTATGGGAACCAGGCGAGAGCCATAGACAATGGCGTTCGGCGGGGTTGAGATGGGGAGCATAAACCCAAAACTGGCCCCCAGCGTCGCCCCTAACGCGGGTGGAATCGGATTGACACCGGCCGTTTCGGCAATGGCAATCACCACCGGAATAACCATGTTGGCCGATGCGGTGTTGGAACCAAGCTCGCTGATGACGATAGCGAGCAGAATCGATAAGGCGGTGATTCCCCAGAGCGATGGGGCGTGTAAGAACGTGAGCGCCCCCTGACCTATCGCCCTGGAAAGCCCCGTTTTAAACATCAAATCCCCCAGGGCGAGCCCCCCGCCGAACAAAAGGAGCGTTCCCCAGTCAATCTTGACCGCCTCTTCCCAACGTAAGGTATATTCTCCTTTTGCACGGTCGATCGGAAGGAAAAAAAGGAGACTGGCTGCGAGAATCGCCACCCCTCCTTCGGGCAGCCTCTGGTGATACGTTTTTACCACCGGAGATTGACCGCCAAAGATCAATCCCAACAGACCCGGTAGAATCCAAAGAAAGACTGCAAACAAAAAGACAGCAAGGGTATTCTTCTCGCCGATACCCCATGCCCCCATCGTTTCAGGGATGGATGTCGTTTTCTCATCGGTGGTTTCCTTAGTCCGGTGAAGGGAGATGAGAATGAGATAAAGGGCGGCGCACATGACCAGCATGATCGGGACACAGAGGGCAACCCATTCAATGAATGAAATGCGCCTTGCGATGTACTTTTCGATCATGCCGATACCAATAAGATTGGGCGCGGTTCCGATGGGCGTTCCAATCCCGCCGACAGAGGCCGAAAAGGCAATCATCAACATCATCCCCGTCGCATAGGCGTTGCTGCCTTTCATCCTCATCGAATCGAGCAATCCAAGCGCAATCGGAAACATCATGGCGGTGGCGGCGGTATTGGAAATCCACATCGAGATAAGCGCGGTAATGCCGCCGAGCGCGGCCAGGACGCGGTAGGGGTGATGCCCTACCCACGGTTGAGAGAGGATAAAGAGCGAGAAGCGGCGGCTGATCTGGTGGATTTCCATCGCGCGCGCGATCAGAAAGCCCCCCAGGAGCAGGAAGAGAACGGGGTTGCCAAAAGAGGCCAGTACCTCGTCCGATTTCCCGATTCCAAGAGCGATCGCCAGCATGGGGGCAAGGAGCGCCGTGATCGGAAGGGGGATCGGCTCGGTCATAAAATAGATCATGGTTCCCGTCATTAAAGTTGCCATCAGATGGGCAGATGGCGTAAGCGGAAGAGGGATGAAATAGATGACCAACGCCAAGATGGGCCCTAACCCCAGGCCAATCTTTCTTCGCCACCGATCGAATGCCTCTTCCTGCGGGGATAAGACCTCTTTGATTTCAGATTGATGGGACATGTTATTGGCCTAGCTCTTCGGGAACCGTGTTGACACGGTTCCCGTCTTCCAGCCCCTCTACCGAACAGAGGATAGTTCCATGATGCAGCAGGATTTGCAGACGGTCGTGAAGGCCGACCTCCCGGATGTCCCGAATGACCTCCAGCGCAGGAAGCCTTCTGGTAATGCTGTATCCGCGTTGCAGGATGTTCAGCGGGCTTAAGAGATTAAGTTGCGCCATCCTTGATTCAAGAAGGGTTTTTCGTTGCGCGATAAGTTTCCCCCCCGTTTGTCGAATGCGCGCGGCCTGTTGTAATAGATGTGCGTTAAGCTTTTGCAGTCGGGCAATCGGATTAAGGTGGATCAACCCCTGGCGGCAGCGGAGCGCCCACCCCTGCCTTACTTCAACGGCAAAGTGAAGGGATTGTCGAAGTCGAATGGTTAAATGGCCAACCTGTTGAAGCAGATGGCCGATTTGCCGCTTCGGAGAGGCCAACAACCTCTCCTTTACCGTGAGAGAAGAGCGGAGGTCCCTCATCCGCTGATAAATTAACGCATGGAGCGCTCCCTGTAAATAGATAAAGCGTTCCACGACAGCCGTGATGTTCTTAAGAATAATCTCTGCGGCGATGGAGGGTGTGGGCGCCCGCAGATCGGCGACGAAATCAGAGATGGTGGTATCCGTCTCATGGCCCACCGCCGAGATCATCGGGATAGACGATCGGGAAATCGCGCGCGCGACGATCTCCTCATTAAACGCCCAGAGATCTTCAAGCGATCCGCCACCGCGCGCCAGTATCAAAAGGTCAATAGGCGCCTGCCTGTTCATGGCGTTCGCGGCATCAATCGCCTCTGCAATCTCTTGGGCTGCCACTTCTCCCTGAACAGTGACAGGAAATACCAGGATTGAAATTGGAAGACCGTGCATGACCGCCAGCATGTCTTTCAATACGGCGCCCGTGGGCGAGGTAATCAAACCGATCTTTCGGGGAAAAGTCGGAATGGTTTTTTTCCGGTCTTCGCTGAAGAGTCCTTCAACCATCAGTTTCTCTTTCAGGGCCTCAAAGGCTGCCTGGAGGGCGCCGGCCCCTCTCGGCTCGATGTAATCGACAATAAGCTGGTATTCCCCTTTGGGCTCATAGACCGTGAGATGCCCTCGAATCAGGACCGCTAACCCTTCTTTCGGGATGAATTTTAGGAACCGTCCTTGCGAGCGGAAGATAATCGCCCTCACCTGGGCGTTAGCGTCTTTTAATGTAAAATAGCAATGGCCGGAGTTTGGAATTTTTAAGTTAGCCACCTCCCCTGCGATCCAAAGATCGGAGAATGCAAGTTCAATCTCGGTCCGAAGCCGCAAGGTCAGCTCGCAAACCGTTAAGATCTTCCGTTCTTTCGAAAATACCCCTTGTTCCATCGATCCCCTTTATCTTTGATGGGGTTGTTTCTTATTGCGCCACAATTTTAGCCGTTCTGCGATCTTTTTCTCATCTCCCTGGTCGGAAGGTTGGTAAAATAACCTCTCTTCAGGGAGATACGCCTGGGGAATAAAGTGGTCTGGAAAATCGTGTGGATAGCGGTAGCCGACGCCTCTTCCCAGCCGTTTTGCGCCTTGATAATGGCTATCTTTTAGCGCCGACGGAACCTCCATGACCCGCCCGGATCCGATCTCTTTCAGGGCGGATTCCACCGCAAGGTAGGATGCGTTGCTCTTTGGGGAGGTGGCAATGTAGATCGTTGCCTGGGCGAGAGGAATTCTCCCTTCCGGCATTCCGATCGCTTCTACGGCATGAAGGGCCGACGTTGCCAAAACCAGTGCGCGCGGATCGGCATTGCCGACATCTTCAGAAGCGGCGATGATCAGGCGTCTCGCAATAAACAGGGGGTCTTCGCCGGCATAGATCATCTTGGAAAGCCAATAGATGGCGGCATCGGGGTCCGATCCGCGAAGGCTTTTGATGAAGGCCGAGATGGTGTCATAGTGGTCATCCTCACTGTCATAAATAAGCCCCTTTTTCTGAATCGATTCTTCAGCCACCGGGAGATTAAAATGGATGACACCCTCTCCGTCCGGAGGGGTTGTGATGACGCCGATCTCGAAGGCGTTCAGAAGGCGTCGGGCATCTCCTTCGGTCATTTCGATCAGGTGATGTTCCGCCTCTTTGGTGAGTGCAATATTGATCTCTCCGAACCCGTTGGTTTTATCCTGCATCGCCCGAAGAAGGAGAGATTTTAACCCATCCACAGGAAGCGGTTTTAGCTCAATAATTTGAGAGCGCGACGCCAATGCGGGGATGATTGAAAAAAAGGGGTTTTGCGTAGAGGTGCCAATGAGGGTGATCGTCCCTTTCTCGACATCGGGTAGCAGGGCAGACTGTTGGATCTTGTTGAAGCGATGTATTTCATCAATGAGCAGGAGGGTTTTTCTGCCGGAGGCTTCCTTTCCTTTTTTTGCCTCCGCGATCATCTGGCGAATTTCGGCGATGCCGCTGGTAACGGCGTTTAAATCGGCGAAAACGGCCCTGCTGTATGTTGCGATGAGGTGCGCCAGCGCTGTTTTCCCGCAGCCCGGAGGGCCAAAGAGAATCAGCGATGAAACCCGATCGGCCTCGATGGCGCGCCGCAGAAATTTGCCCGGCCCCACCAGAGGTTCTTGGCCGACAAATTCAGAGAAATCTTTCGGCCGCATTCGAAAAGGAAGGGGAGGCTTTTTATGGAGAATATCCATAAGCCCAAAAGAAAGGGCCCCCGCTGTTGCCGTGCAATAAGGCTCGCTCCAACCTGGCAAACCAGGTGGGCGCCAAGATGAAGACGTCAGGCTTTTCCGCCATTGGCGGAACATGCACACAGTCTTCTTGGACTCGGCTCCCTTTATGACGTTGTAAGGTTAGAAGGTACCTACACACGCACAACGCAGGGGCACGTTCAGAGTACCAAAGTGAAAATAAAAATTCAAGGGGGCGTATCAAAGGGGCTGTATCAGGGGCGTGTCAAGCCTATGAACAGCGATAGAGAACATCAATTATATCCCCTCCCGCAAGGGGAGGGGGTTTAGATAGCAGAACCCGTTTCTATCGTTGTTCCTGGG
>CAYJWQ010000087.1:0-5299 GCA_964373895.1 uncultured Nitrospirota bacterium | reverse complement strand
GGCTTGACACACAACCTTGACAGCTTTTATGGGGCTATGTTAGCTTAGCCCCGTTCTTTTTTTTAAAACATTTGCAATCTTTAGGGAGATTTGTATGAAGAAATATCTTATGGCGCCGGGACCGACGCAGGTCTCATCGGAAGTCCTGTTGGCCATGGCCCAACCCATTATTCACCATCGCGCGCCCGAATTTGTGAAATTGATGGAGCAAATTCGGCAAGACCTAAAATGGCTTTTCCAGACACAAAACGATGTCCTGATTCTGGCGTCCACCGGAACCGGCGGGATGGAAGGGGCCGTCTCTAATTTCCTCTCGCCTGGCGATAAGGCGCTGGTGGTCAATGGCGGAAAGTTTGGAGAACGGTGGCTTAAAATTTGTCAGGCCTACGGGGTTAAAACGGAAGAGATCAAGGTGGAGTGGGGATACGCGGTCAGGCCCGAAGCAGTGAAGGCCGCTCTCCAGAAAGATCCAACCATCAAGGGGGTCTTTACACAGGCTTCCGAGACCTCGACCGGTGTCGCCCATCCAATCAGAGAAATCGCGGAAGTGGTTCGCGCCTCTGAAGGGTGTCTGATGGTCGTCGATGCTGTCTCTGCGATGGGGGTGTTTGATATTCAAACCGACGCGTGGGGACTTGACGTGGTCGTCACCGGCTCGCAAAAGGCCCTGGCGCTCCCCCCCGGTCTTGCCTTTGTCTCTGTTTCAGAGAAGGCATGGCAGCAGGCGGAAAAGGCGAAGAACGCCAAATTCTACTTCAACTTCAAGAAAGAACGCGAGTCGCAGACGAAAAACCAAACAGCCTATACCGCAGCCGTCTCTCTCATGGTCGGCCTGAATCAATCTCTAAAAATGCTTAAAGAAGAGGGGCTGCCCAACGTTTTTTCGCGCCACCGACTCCTGGCGCGCGCCACCCAGGAAGCGATGAAGGGGATAGGACTTTCTCTCTTTCCGAAAGAGCATCCAAGCGATTCCGTCACCGCTGTTTCGGCCCCGGAGGGTTATGATGGGCAGACGATCTATAAAGACCTTCGCGTCAAGTATGGCATTACCGCGGCGGGCGGGCAGGATCAGCTTAAGGGGAAGGTATTCAGAATTGCCAACATGGGCTATATGGACACCTTTGACACAATTATGGCGGTTGCTGCCGTGGAAATGGTGTTAAAGGGGATGGGACATCCCTTAAAGCTGGGGACAGGCGTTGGCATTGCCCAGGAAATTCTTCTAAAAAAATAACGGAGATTTTATGAAGGTTTTAGTCAGCGATGCCCTCTCTTCACAAGGGATTGAGATACTAAAAGGAGCCGGATTAGAGGTTGACATACAGACCAAGCTCACCCCCGCGCAGCTTATTGAGGCGATCCCCGCATACGATGGTCTGATCATCCGAAGCGGGACCAAAGTCACCAAAGAGGTCATTGCCGCGGCAAAGCGGCTTAAGGTGATTGGCCGCGCCGGATCGGGCCTGGATAATGTCGATCTCCCCGCCGCCACCGCCCGCGGCATTGTGGTGATGAATACCCCCGGCGGCAACACGGTGACCACCGCCGAGCATACGTTTGCGCTGCTGGTTGCGATGGTACGTCAGATTCCACAGGCCCACGCCTCGATAAAATCAGGGAAGTGGGAAAAAAATAAGTTTATGGGGATAGAGCTTTTTAACAAGACACTCGGAATTGTCGGCCTCGGACAGATCGGGAGTCATGTCGCGAAACTGGCGCAGGGGGCCATGATGACCGTGGTCGCCTATGACGCCTATCTTACCCCGGACAACGCAAAAAAAATGGGGGTGGATCTGGTTGATCTTCCCACGCTGTTTTCCCGCGCCGATATTATTACTCTGCATACGCCTCTCACCGCGGAGACAAAATACATTATTAATGCCGCTGCGATTGAGAAGATGAAGTCCGGGGTTCGAATTATCAATTGCGCCAGAGGGGGAAATGTGAATGAGGCCGACCTCTACGAGGCGATGAAACGCGGGAAAGTCGCGGCTGCGGCCTTTGATGTCTTTGAGAAGGAACCGGTCGATCCAGCCCATCCCCTGCTGACCCTGGAGAACTTTATCTGCACCCCCCATCTGGGCGCGGCCACCGCCGAGGCCCAGGAAAATGTGGCGACCGCGATTGCGGAGCAGGCGGTTGATTTCCTGGTGCGCGGGGTGGTCCGATATGCGGTGAATCTCCCTTCGATTCCGGCAGACCTTCTACCCAAGGTTCAACCCTATGTCACACTGGCAGAGCGGCTCGGTCTGTTTGTCGGCCAGATCATGGAGGGGGGGGTAGAAGAGGTGACGATCTCCTATCAGGGGGAGGTGTCTGAATTGCAAACGGCGCCGATGACCCTTGCCGCACTTAAGGGTCTCCTCTCTCCGATCCTCGAAGAGACGGTGAACTATGTGAACGCCCCGACGATTGCCAGGGAACGCGGAATCAAAGTCAGTGAAATAAAAAGCAGCGGCGCCGGGAATTTTTCCAGCCTGATTTCTCTTCTTGTCCGATCGAATGGGAGGGCAACGGAGGTCTCCGGGGCTATTTTCAATAAGTCCGAAGCGCGGCTTGTGGAAATCAGCAAAATGGCGCTTGAGGTGGTTCTGGAAGGTGAGATGCTCTATATCTGCAATGAAGATCAACCCGGGGTCATCGGCAACCTCGGTCTTGCCTTGGCAAAGAATAAGATCAATATCTCCCGGATGGAGCTGGGCCGGGAAAAACCGGGGGGCAAGGCCGTTTCCGTGGTTGGCGTGGATGCTGTTGTCACCCCCAATGTTTTGCAAGAAATCAAAGCGCTCCCTCATATCCTCTCCGTTAAACAGGTAAAACTGTAAGCAGAACAGGTCCCGGGGTCGTTATCCTCATCCCATGAAATTTCCAGGAAAATCGAAAACGATTATCCCGAAAGGGGTTGCCACCTTTCTTCCCGAAGGAACCGCTCGTCGGCGCGCCATTGAAAGGAAAATCCTGTCCATCTTCTCGAAGTGGGGTTATCAGGAGGTGATTACCCCTATTTTTGAATATCTGGATGTCTTCTCCCTTGCCGTCGGCGAAGAGTTTTTAAATCGCGCCTATAAATTTGTGGACCGCGCCACAGGCCGGGTGATGGTCCTTCGTCCCGATATCACGCCCCAGATTGCCCGCATCGCCGCCACCCTTTTGAACAACCATCCCTTGCCGATACGCCTTTGCTACTCGGCCAATGTCTTCCGCCATGAAGAAGAGCACGCCGGCAGGGAACGCGAGATATTCCAGATCGGCGCCGAGCGGGTCGGCCCTTCCGACGCCGCCTCCGATGCGGAAATAATCTCGCTGGTGATTGAAATTTTAAAAAAGCTGGGGTTGAAGTCTTTTAAGGTGATCTTAGGAGAGATGTCCTATACACGCGGGATACTAAAACCGCTGGAACCTTCATCCGACCTTTATAGAAATGTCTTATGCTCCGTGGCCAAGAAGGAGACTTCCCGTCTGGAGACCCTTCTGGTAGAGGGGAATGTCCCGCACCCACTTAAGCGACAGATGCTGGCGTTGCTCAACCTCTTTGGAGGAGAAGAGGTGTTCAAGTCGGCCCATGCCCTCTCTGATGATCCTCTCTGCCGCGCAGGGTTAAAGAGGTTAAAAGAGGTCTATACCCTTCTGAAGGATGCGGGGCATGCCGCGCATCTGTTGATGGATCTTGGCGAGGTGCGCGGCCTTGATTATTATACGGGAATTATTTTTGAAATCTTTACAGAAGGGGTTGGCGTGGAGCTGGGAGGGGGAGGACGGTATGATCACCTTTTGGAAAAATTTGGTTCTGCTTCTTCTTCCACCGGTTTTGCCCTCCGCATCGAACGGATTGAAGAGGCCCTGGAAAAAACGGCGCGGCCGCAAGGCGCGGCAAATTAAAACGTCTCCTTAAAAATCCAATGGACATTCCGATCCAAAAATTACCCCCTCAGAATATTGAGGCGGAACAGGCCATTTTAGCCGCTGTTTTGCTGGACAACCAGGCGATGAACAAGGTGGTCGAAATCCTTCAACTAGAGGATTTTTACAAAGAGACACACCGGAAGATTTACAGGGCGATTCTGGAGCTAAACGACGTAAACGAAGGAATTGACCTGATCACCTTGACCGACCATTTACGGGGCAAGGCATGGGCCGATCATGAGGGATCGCATCTTGACGCGGTGGGGGGGGTCTCTTACCTTTCGGAATTGTTCAACCTGGTTCCTACGGCGGCCAATGTCCGTCTTCACGCCAGGATCGTTCACGAGAAAGCGCTGCTGCGCAATCTGATCAGCATCGCAACCAATATTGTAACGCAATGTTATGAAGAAGAGGGAAAGGTCGAAGATTTCCTCGACCAGGCCGAACGGAACATTTTTGCGATTTCCGATAAAAGCCTGCGGGCATCGTTCGTCCCGATGAAGGTGCTGGTTAAGACCGGTTTTGAAATTATCGAGCGGCTCGCCGATAAAAAGATGACCGGTCTTCCAACCGGTTTTTCCGATCTGGATGAGCTGACCTCCGGTCTTCAGGCCTCCGACCTGATTATTATCGCGGGGCGGCCGTCGATGGGGAAGACCGCCTTTGCCCTGGGACTGGCGCAGCATGTGGCCCTAAGAGAGCATGGCACGGTCGGCGTTTTCAGCCTGGAAATGTCGAAGGAGCAACTGGTGCTTCGGATGCTCTGTTCCGAGGCGAGGGTAGATGCGCACCAAATTCGCTCTGGTCACCTCGGTCGGCCTGGCAACCAGAATTGGGACCGTCTGATTCATGCCGCGGGAAGGCTCAATGAGGCCCCGATTTTTATAGACGACTCCGCCTCTATTTCGATCCATGAAATGCGGGCAAAGGCGCGAAGGTTGATGTCCGAGCATAAACTTGCGTTGATTATTGTCGACTATCTCCAGTTGATGCGGGGTCGGAGCGACGCCGACAACCGCGAGCAGGAGATTTCAGACATCTCGCGCTCCTTAAAAGCCCTCGCAAAAGAGCTCCGCGTGCCGGTGATCGCCCTGTCCCAGCTTTCACGCGCGGTTGAATCGCGGGAGAAGAGGAGGCCGATGCTGGCCGATCTTCGGGAATCGGGCGCCATTGAACAGGACGCCGATGTGGTTCTGTTTATCTATCGGCAAGAGCTGTATGAACCGTGCAAGTGCCCGCCGGAAGGGCCCTGCCTCTGCGGAAAACGGGGGGTGGCCGAGATTATTATAGGGAAGCAAAGAAACGGGCCGATCGGTTTAGTAAAACTCGCCTTCATTGATCGCTACACCCGTTTTGAAAACCTCGAGAAAAGTCATCCCGCATTTGTTGCGGTCAA
>CAYJWQ010000086.1:0-5312 GCA_964373895.1 uncultured Nitrospirota bacterium | reverse complement strand
CCAACGACATCCAGAGATCATAGCACAACCGGAGCTAACTAAATAGGCCTTAACAGGCAATACTTAAAGAAGATTGAAGGTCATGGGAGGGCCGGATTCCAAAGACTTTAAGAACCCGAGTAGGACATCTCTTCGGGCCACAACCCCTATCAATGCCTTATCTTTATCCACCACAGGGACCCGAATGAGATGTTTCTCTTGCAGGATAGACATAATCTTTTCCGCGGGCGTATCCTCCATCACCGTGACGACATCCCGTGTCATAATATCTTTCGCCGTTAATTTTCTCAAATCCTGGCCGTTCATGACCGCTTTTAAGAGATCAAACTCGCTGACAATCCCGACCACTTTTTTCCCACTTCCGGTAATCGGCACACTCCCAAACCCGCTCGCCGTAATGACGGAAATAATATCGACAACAGCAGATTCCTCGGAAAAATAATAGACCTCCGTCTGTTTAAAATGACCGGCGGTCATCTTTTTAAAATCTTCTCCCCCCAACATATATTCAACACGTCTCATGATGCACCGATCCTTTCTTAAGAATGGCAAAGATTGCCCGCCACCTACCGGTATTGGGAATAACCTTCATGGCTGATCAGCTTTGGTAAATATCCCCTTGGAATACGTTCGACGTTGGAATCCCTTAAGGACATCACAAAGACCGTGAGCGCCGTCGCCTCGTCATCGCTTAGACCCCAATTGGGCATAATGGTCGGAGGGGTGCGGTCCCTCGGATTAGGCGCATCCATCGTTCCAGGAACAATTTTTCTCGGATCCTTGAAATGTTCAAACTCCCAGACGCGTGTTAGACGATCCTTCGATTCCACACGCGAGAAATCATGTACCAAATAGAAGGCAAGCTCCGTCTTGCTCCCCATCGAGGAGAGCTCCGGGGCAAGCGTGGCGTTGCTCCCAAGCTGCTTAATCGTGTGACACGCCCCGCAACCCAATTCTGACACCAACTGTTTTCCCCGCATTAATTCCTTTGTTTCCGGCCAATAGACCTCCGGAGAATAGAGTTCATAATGGCATTTGGTGCAAGCCGTCTGAACATAAGGCCCCGTCAAAAGCTGCCTATCAAGGTGCTTAACCGCGCCGTGCGTTTTTTCCACCGTCAGGGCCTGGCCATCCCCTTCATGGCAGACGGTGCACCCAAACTTCTCAAACGGGTGCTTTGAGATATACCCGCTCTTCGCAAAAGAAGGATGGGTTTTGTAAGGCTGCGGCTCATTTTCAAATTTTGGATTGTCAATCCCGCCATGACAGGTCGTACATCGATCAATCCGGTTTAAATCTTTATCCCAAACCTGCTTCACTGAAAGAGGAGAATGCGCCATATCAGGGTCATTCAACTTTTCAGCCAACTTCTGATAATAAACCTTCTGATAATTCTTCCACTCCGGGTTCGCATCTTTATAGGCAAATATACCCAGTTCAACGAAGACCACCACACTTGTAAGCGCAAAGAAAAAATGTTTAAACATAGCTATTTCTTTAGTCTTTCTCTTTTAAATGACCGCTCCAGCCACGCCGTAAACGCAACAACAACCACCGTCAGAAGAAATGTCACCACAACCAAAAATATCCCGATTCCTAATCGATAGGGATATCCCCAAATGTCTCCAAACATGCAAAGACCTCCTATATCTTAAACCAAGGGGTCACTAACACATACTTAATGTCTGCGATCAACCGCAGAAATATTTTTAAGGGAACCCCTAACATGGACAGGAAGAAAAACATGGTGATGTTATAGCGGATAAACCCAAGTTTCTTGTAAAATTCCCTAAAGAAAAGAAACGGAATCGTAAAACCGACGAGATAATATCCGGCAAAAAGAACCAGCGTCAGGAGATTTGCCACGCTAAGTCCGTATCGGCCCATGGAGATGACGGGGGCATCGCTCAACCCAAACAGATTTTGGATGATCACCTCTAAGTCTATCAGTGTCACCGCTGAAGCCGGCTTATGGAGCGACCAATCGTCCCAGGGCCAATACCATTGCCAATCAAGTCCCCGAAACCATACCCCAATTAAGATTAATATGTACCAGAGGGCCAGTCCAAAACTAAATCCCCAGATGGCAAACTTCCGCTCCGAATAGGTATAGTACCCTTTTCCGCGCGGGTTAATATCAATATACGGAATAACAATAAGCCCAAAAATGATCAGAGTGGGAAGCACCACACCCGCCAACCAGGGATCAAAAAAAACCAACAGCTCCTGAAGCCCCAGGAAATACCATGGGGCCTTCGTTGGATTTGGCGTGGTATCGGCGCTCGCCGCCTCTTCGAGGGGAGCGGGGGAAACAAGCGATAGAAATAAGAGAACGCCAAGCGAAAAAAGCATGGAGATCAGCTCGATATAGACCAAATTTGGCCAGACGAGGACGGTATCTTCAGGCCCCATATTTTCAGAAGCAGACCGCTTGACCAATCTTGAAAAACCGTCCGACTTCTCCGGGCTTTTCTCCTTGCTCATAATCAACGATGAACCCTTCTCCATCAGTTCCTTCCTATCCTCTTAAAGTGGCCCTGAAAACCCATCCTTTCGGATGCGCCAAAAATGAACCGCCATAAATACGGCTGCGACCAGCGGCAAAGCAAGACAATGCAGCACATAAAATCGGAGCAGCGTGCTTTGGCCGACCATGGTTCCTCCTAACAGGACATAGGCCACATCATTCTCAACGGTAAAACCAAGCTCTGGCCCAAATGGACCCGCATTCCCGATAAAGGGTGTAGCCTCACCCATCTTGCTTCCGACTGTTACCGCCCAGAGGGCAAGCTGATCCCACGGTAGGAGATAGCCTGTCCAGCTCAATAAAAGGGTCGATACCAACAGTATTACCCCTACCACCCAATTAAACTCCCGTGGGGGCTTATAAGACCCGGTTAAAAAAACCCGTGTCATATGCAACCAGACGGACAAGACCATCGCATGCGCGGCCCAGCGATGCAGGTTCCTGAACAGACCCCCGAAATAAATCACTGTTCCCAGATCTTTAATGTCGTTATAGGCACGCCGCGTATCGGGAACATAATAAAACATCAGGAAAACACCGGTAATCGAAAGTAGGATAAAGAAGAAAAACGTCAATCCCCCCAGACACCAGGCAAATTTTAGCTTGAGCGCCCCCCGACGAACCCGAACAGGATGAAGATGGAGGATGACGTTGCTGAACATCACCAGCGCCCGATTGGCATCGGTATCTGGATATCCATGACGAAAGACCGACTTAAAAAGTTGATTCTCTGTAAGGATACTCCTGATCTGATCAATTAATTTTCTCATCGCTCCCTTATACCTTATAGCTTAATAAAAAAAGGTGGAACCTCTCGGCTCGCCTCATCCACCATCAAACCCTCCGGCGTCCCTTTCGGATCTGGATCCTGCCGTTGTGTGAAGTTTACTACGATCTGGCTATCCACCGAATCAAGCGAAACCCCCGCCCGCCATAAGGTTCGCGGGGCTGGCCCCCCCACCACGTTGCCCATCATATCATAAATACTCCCATGGCAGGGACAGCGGAAACGTCCCTGGTCTTGAAACCAGTTCGGAGTGCATCCCAAATGCCGACAGATCGCGACCATGACATAGAGACCGCGCTCATTCCGAACCACCCATATTTGCCGTTCCTTTTTTAGCCTGTTATCCACGCCCACGCCATACTCTTCAAGCTTTCCTATTTTAAAAATCGTTGGCGGCTCATATCGAATTGTGGGAACCATATATTGGAGAGTTGCCACCCCGGTGCCGGCCAGCGTCGCCGTCACACCGCCCCATCCAATGCCCAGCCCCAGCATCGTCAGAAACCGTCTTCGGCTGACATCTTGAGAATTCTCCTTGCCGCCTTCTGTCGGGTTCATCGCTTAACCTCCCGTCGTTTTTTTTGCAAACTCCCTTTCATCACCCTTTTTTTTCTCAATGCAAAATACCCCACTACACCCATAAACAACGCCACCCACCCAAAATAAACCCATCTCGAACCAGAAGGTTCAGACCCAAAGTAAACTTCTCCATAACGAGTACCTATACGATCTTCAGGGTCAAAAGCCAGTACCACCTTTTTCGTCTCATTTTCAGAAGTTACAACAATTTCATCGCCCAGGTTTTCATCATGCAGGTGAAAAAGTGCTTCAAAGTACCCATCCCGACCGGAAATCTTACGGAACTTCTGTCCCGATTTATGTTCGAGTAAGACAACCACTCCCTCTCTCGGATTCCCCTCTCCATCCCTCACATATCCGGATACGGCAAATCGGTGATCTGGAAGGTGTGTCGCAAATGCCGTGGTACCCACCAAAAGAAACAGGAGGAGGAGGATGCGCATTTATGGCCGTCCACCTCTTTCTTCTGGAGGGCCTTCTGGCGCAGACTTTAAGGTACTAAGATAAAATGTAATCGCCAGGGCATCCCGGTCTCTTAGCTGAAAATTTGGCATTTTGGTATCAGGCTTAATCGCCTGCGGATTTTTAATCCACTTGTACATATAATCTGGCCGCAATCTTAAACCCACACGACTCAACGACGGCCCCACCGCCCCGCCCGTTCCATCTACGGCGTGGCAAGAGGTGCAACCATATTTCTCTTCAAAGAGGCGTTTTCCAATACGCACAAGACGACGCTTTACCTCTTCAGGAGCCACTGGCTGTCCATCTTCCCCCACTTCTTCCGGAATGTCCAATGAGACCTTTAAGAGACGGGGGAATTTTGGGCGTTCGGGCTTGACATCCACAGGCGAAACAACATCAGGCGCCTTGTTTTTATGAAGGCTCCTTAAATGGGCCACCAGCGACCATATCTCTTTTTCAGATAAAACCGCGCCAAAAGGAGGCATAAAGGGAGATTTACTAATTCCAGCCCCCCCCTTGCTAACCGCCTCAAATAGCTCTTCATTGGTACGACCGGCCATATAGGCCTCATTCCCATCGGTATGGTCTCTGGGCTTTGGATCGAGATTCACTGCGTTGAAACCATTCCCGTCGCCCTTTGCTCCATGGCAGTGGGTACAGTAATGGGAATAGAGCTTCTTTCCCTCCTTGGCAAGGGGGTTTCCCAGGAACAACCCGCCCACGATGGCCCCGATCACAACAAGCCCCATCACCCCAAAAATAATCCCCTTCTTCATTTCGATCTCGCCCTGCGAATTAAGTAGAATTCTAATCCAACCGCAAAAAGCGCCCACCCAATCGAATAGACATAGACATTCGTCGGCGTCTTTTTCTCAATGAGGAGATAATACCAGGATGAAATAGACCGGCTAAGACCGACCTCTCCATTGGAACCATCCCACGCGTGAAAGGAGA
>CAYJWQ010000085.1:0-5434 GCA_964373895.1 uncultured Nitrospirota bacterium | reverse complement strand
TCAAATCATCAAAAACCAGAATGCCAGTTTTGAAAAGTGGTTATTAGAGGTGCCCCTTAGAGGTTAGCCCGTGTTCTCTCCATTTTCGCGCAAAAGCAGTCCGTGCTTCTGCATACGCAATGCGGGAAGTCGCAACAAACCGCGCATTTTTTACAACATGCGTGACATAAGCGCTTTACGGCTCATCGATATAGAGTTTAACGAGGGAACTGGTATCAAGGTAGAGGATCACCTGCGGTCTTCCAGAACCATTTGTGAAATGGACTTCCCTTTGACCGTTACCGGCCGTAGCGCCCCCTTGGGCTTACCGCCACCCCAAAATCCCATACCTCTTTGGATTAATTCTCTGGCCTTTTGGATGTCCGGATCGTCGTCAACGGGAATCAGGATGGCGACCACTTTCCTTCGTTCCATAACAGCAAGCGATCTACCGCTTTTGACCTCTTTCAGATAGCCGCTTAGTTTGTTCTTGAGTTCTCTGATTCCAACACCTTTCACAATAGATCCTCCCTGATAACTACGAAGTAACATTTTTGTGGCTACATGTTAAACTCGAGGGAGCCCTCTGTGCCAACAATGATGAGACACTTCTCTCTGTTAAATGAGAGGTGAGGGTAGGAAGGAGAAGGCATTCAGTGTTTTACCCCTTCAGACCGAACCACCTTGAAAAGGGTCATCCATAAGATTTTCAGATCCAAGATAAAAGATCGATGGTCAAGATAATACGCATCAAATTCCACCTTCTCTGGAATGGAAAGATCGTCACGTCCATTGACTTGTGCCCATCCGGTTAGACCCGGAACTAATTTGTGGATTCCTTTCTTCGTGCGAAGTGCAATAAGGTCCTCCTGATTAAAAAGGGCCGGTCGAGGGCCTACAAAACTGACTTGCCCCTTTACAATGCTTAACAGTTGAGGGAGTTCGTCCAAACTTGTTTTTCTTAAAAATTGTCCGACTGGAGCAAGATAGTCTTTCGGGTTTCGCAGGAGATGGGTCGCAACGGCAGGCGTTTCTATTTTCATCGTTCGGAACTTCGGCATTTTAAAAATTGTGTTATTGACCCCCACCCGATCCGACCAGTACAAAACAGGCCCCCGGGAGGTCGTTTTAATCAATAAGGCAATGACTGCCATCGGAATACAAAGCGCGGTTATCAACAGCAAACCGATCAAAAAGTCAAAAGACCGCTTATAATTACTCCTTCGTAAAGAAACAGGAGAACACGCTACGTAGGACGGCTCGATCGGTATAGTAGATGGTTTATTTGTTTCATACGACTTAGACTCGGGAGCGCTTTGTGTGTTCATTTTTCCGAGATTCATGCCTTCGCCTTTCGATACCAATCAAGGATTTCAGGAAGAGCCTGTTCAAATGTTATGGAGGGGCAATAGCCGAGCTCACGCGTAATCTTATCAGAGCTAAAGCAGGCGTTACCCGTAAGCTTCTCCAACGCATCGGAATCGAACACGAATCGCCGCCCGCGCGTATGCCCGATCGCGTCGCCCACCAGCGCCAATCCCTTGAGCGCCCCGAGCGGGACGTGCCATCGGGGGGTCGATTTCCCCAAACCGCGGCAGATCATCTCGTACAGCTCGCGCGTCGAATAGGGCCTCTGGTCCGTCACGATGTAGCACTGACCATTCGCCGCGGGGTGGGTGGCAGCAAGGATCGCGGCGTCCACGACGTTGGACACGTGGACCATGCTGCGGCGGTTGGCCACATCCGGCAAGGAAGGGAAGAGGCCACGGTCTATCATCTTGATCATCCGAGGGAGGTTTCCCTTACAGCCGGGGCCGTACACCATCGCCGGCCGCAAACAACATACGTGGATACCGAATTTTTTCCCATGATCAAGTACACATCGCTCGGCCTGGAGTTTCGCTCTCCCATATGCCGAAATGGGGTTGCAAGCTGTCGTTTCGTCTCGCACTTCCTGGGAATTTACCCCATAAACCGACAGACTACTCAAGAAGACAAATCTTTTAACACCGCTTTCTCCAGCAGCGACTAAGAGATTCTGTGTTCCTCGAAGAGTCACCCCCTCATGTTCAGTCGCATCGTGAACTTCCTCCAAATCATGAACTTTGCCTGCTAGGTGAAACACCGCCTCGACATCATCGACTGCCAAACGAGTAGATCGAGCATCTCGCATGTCTCCCTTGGCAACCTCGATTCTTTCCCCCCACTTTTGCCTCATAACTTCGCCTCGTATCAACGCCCTGACAACGAATCCGCTCCCCAGCAACCTATCAACAAGGTGCTGTCCGACAAATCCACTACCACCGGTTATCAGGACACGAGGCATGCTCTCAGAACGCACGATACTTCAACATTGCGTGCCACGCATAATTTGCGAAACACCACATGGCGTGATGTAACTTTAGACTTTCAATGTCCCGATATGTGCGCCAGACCCACAGTGCGGACCGCCACTTATTACGCGATACAGATCGACCGACAACGCGATAACGCGTGAGATCTTCTTGGAGACCATAAGCGACAAAACCACGCCGTAGAAGTTCCAGCCACAGAACGTAGTCGTCGTAATATGTGTTGGTCATCGAAAATTCACCCGTCTTGAGCCTATCCACAATGACTGTAGACGTCGTAATGGCCGTATTCCTCAGAAGCTGACGATACGTGAGCGATGGAGGAATCTTGATTGGCCGGCCACATTGGGTCGCGTCTCGATTAATTCGTCGAAACTGCGTATAGGTTATGGCCGCATCCTTCTCTCGCATGAACGCCAGCTGTCGTTCTAGCTTATTCGATAGCCAAAGGTCATCACTATCGACGAAGGCAATGAACCGCCCCTTCGCCATCTTTAACCCCGTGTCGCGCGCTTTCGCAGGCCCACCGTTCTGACTGTGGTGAACATACCGAATGCGGGGGTCATTGGCTACGAAAGACTGTACAGTACCTGCAGTCGCATCCGTAGAGCAATCGTCGACAATGATCATCTCCCATTCTAAATGAGTTTGCTTCTGGACTGATCGTATTGTGTCCCCGATAAAAGAAGCAGCATTATAAGCGGGAGTAACAATGGAAACGAACTGGTTATGCAAATAGCATCTCCCCTCTAATGTCTATCTCAGCAATTGTATAAACCCGTTCACTCTCGATCTCAAAAAGATCAGAAGTTTCGCCATGATACTCACATTCCGTTAATCCATGACATGACTGAAAACTTGACCTACTAACAACGCCCGCACCCGCTCGCGCAACAACTCGTTCCGCATCGTCAAATCCCCAATGAGCGCCTTCAGCCCCCCATTCTCCTCGTCCGCGGACGTCGGCTGCCAGCTCTTTGAGATTCGCACTCGCTCCCGGCGATGAAATCCTCCCGCCACTCCGATCAAGCGTCGCCGCTGTCACTCCCAGCTCGCGCGAGAGACCATCCAGCTCCTCACCCCGCAGTAACCTCAACACCACCTCTGCTTTGCCCCGAGCCGAGAACCGGCCCCAGGCCCGATCCCTCTTTACGAGATGGGTTGATTCGGCAATTCTAATTGGCTCGGGCAGGATCTATGCCAAACAGGCTCATGAGCTTTTGAGAAACATAAGGGGCATTAACATAATGGAAGATCACACGAATCATCCGTCTTGTGTGACCACTGAAAATCTGCCCGCGAGCATGAAAGGCAGAGGTGTTCGCAACCACAAGGGTATTTTTCCTTCCTTCAATAGGGTGGACGTTAAGAGAATGTTTCAAAGCGGGAGAAAGAGCGTTCCTCCCTAACTCAATAAAATCATTATGAATTTTGTCGATCCGGCCTCTTTTTAGCAATGCCTGTCGACAACTCAGATCATATTCATGCCTTAGTCTCTCACGGGTCATCTTGTGGCTCTGTAGGCAGAAAATAAAAGGTC
Source organism: uncultured Nitrospirota bacterium (assembly GCA_964373895.1). Taxonomy (GTDB): domain Bacteria; phylum Nitrospirota; class Nitrospiria; order SBBL01; family SBBT01; genus SBBT01. The sequence continues at coordinate 1,564 of CAYJWQ010000085.1, read as the reverse complement.
CCTCCTCCGTCGAGACATCCTCCATGTAAAGGAAAACCTTCACGGTAGGGAAATGGCGGTCCGCATGTAACACCCTTTCCGGATCGATATTATCCAGCTTATCAGATGGAACGCTCAGAGATTGGTAAATTACCTCTGGGAGATAATTGATTTTCCGACGTATGACATAAGCTGCCAGGCGAAGGATCAAAGAGTTTCTTTGGAGTAAACTTTGTAGGTAGTGGTATTCTGCTGTTCAACAGGAATGCGCCCATAGGCCCAATCGACGTTTGTGTTATTAAGATTTTTTTTGACAGTCGGTTTACCGGAGTGGGCATAACGTTGAAACCCTTTCTCAATATTTTGAAACTCGTCCTCATGGAAAAAGTTAGGAAGAATTAGGATGCCTTCCTCATCGAGCGATTGACTATATTCCTTGGGAATATCCTTTGCGCGTCGTGGCCTCATGTGCCAACTAGCTCTGTTGAGGAAAATTCTAACCATCTGTAACCCGAGCTTATTTAAAAAAGGAGGGCCGACGTGGTAGCGGGGTGCCGTGACAAAAGGTACAAATCTCTTTGTGAAGGCAACGAGTTTAGACATGTTCGATGTGTTCATAGTTGTCTCCCGATTTGTGTGGAAATTGGCTTCTCCCGGCATCCCTCATCTAAAACGGCCCTCTCATTGGCCCTACAAGCCACGATCATAGAACAACCCATACCCGGACTATCCCCCTCAGGCGGCGATCTGTTGGAGATCCTCCGGGATCCAGTCCAACTCCTGCCAGCCATCGATTCGCCGCATCCGGATCTGACCACTCACCAACAACCCAAATAAGAGCAGCTCGGCGGCCTGAGCATTGGGCAGGGAGCCCTGGGTCTTGACCCGTCGTCGAAATTCACCGTGCAATCGCTCGATGGCGTTGGTCGTCCTCAGCGACTTCCACTGGGATCGAGGAAATCGGTAGAAGGTCAATAACTCCTCTCCCGCTTCCTGAAGGCTTTCTGCCACCTTCGGGATCCGTTTGGACCATTTGGCTATGAATCCGCGGTAGGCCCGGCGAGCTACCTCCAGGCCGTTGGCATAGACGATCTGATGATAGTCCGTCCGGACCTCCTCCAGAGCGTGCCGGGGCACATGCTGTTCCAAGTCCCAGTGACGGGCTTATAAAAGGGTTCTGCTCGCCGTCAGCGAACATCACATGGTCGCAGATTGAAGATTAGCGCGAGCGCGGGAACATAAGGGGTGAAGACGCGAGCTGCGCGGTCCAATATAAAATTGCCAAAGTGATAATCGGGCCGCCCGGCTTTGTTGATAGCTGTCATGAAATAGATTGGAAGAAACATGTTGAGGGCGTGACCCAGTAAAACTGCCTGGGCGGATAGCTCACGAATTATGTCAAAATAGATCGATGGTTTAATGGTCGACGTCCCTTCGACACGTCGTAACATATCCTCGATGTTGGGATTTCAAACTGACTTACTACCCATGGTTGACACAGTAGACGCCTATATCGATTGAACTTTCCCGCTAAGGCCTATTTAGTTAGCTCCGGTTCTTTTTTGGACCTGTCCAGCCCGATGAT
>CAYJWQ010000084.1:1651-5446 GCA_964373895.1 uncultured Nitrospirota bacterium | reverse complement strand
GCTCTTGAAATCCTCTCAAAGAGGAGTATACTGTGGGACTTTGGCGGGGAGGGGGTGCGTTTGTTCCCCGACACCGCTGCGCTTAACATAAATTTTTAAGGAGAGAGATGGAGATTGTCATACTCGGTTCGGGGCGGTTGGGGGCGCGTCTTACAAATACGTTGGGTCCTATGGGGTATCATATCTTAATTGTGGATGATGATGAGACGAAATTTAAAAATCTGGATGAATATCCGAACGTGGAACCGATTAAGGGGAATATTTTTAACGAAAAACTGGCCGAATCAATCTTCTCCGGACAGGTGGATGTTTTTATTGTTTTAACCGGAAATGACAATGTCAACGTCATGGTGGCCCAGGCGTTGCAGAAAAAGTATCATATCCCGCGGGTCCTGGTTCGGGTCTTTGATCCGACGCTGGCCAAGGTCTATCATGACCTCGGTATGGAGACGATTTGTCCAACCGATTCCGCAGTAAAGGAATTGATGGTGCTGTTGAAGAAGGGGGAATAGGATGTATATTGTTGTTATCGGCGCGGGAAAGGTGGGGTTTTATCTGGCGAAGTTCCTTTTGACCGAGGGGCATGAGGTTCTTCTTATTGAGAAAGACAAGGGGAAAACATCGGCGATGGCGCCCGTGTTTGGAGAGTCGCTGATGGAGGGAAACGGCTCCCGCGTGAATGTGCTGCGGGCAGCGGGGACGAGCCGCGCCGATGTCCTGGTCGCGGTCACCGGTGCCGATGAAGACAATCTGGTGATCTGTCAAATCGCAAAATCGGTGTTTAAATGCCCCAGGACGATCGCGCGGATCAATGATCCCAGAAACGAGGTGCTTTTTTCAAACCTGGGCGTGGATGCGACGGTCAGCGCGACCCGATTAATTGACTCCCTCATCGAAGAGCAGGTGAAGGCCGATGATATGGTCATCCCGCTCGTTACTTTGCGGTCCGGCAATATTGAGATTATCGAGATGGATCTGTCCCACGCCTCTTGGATTATGGGGAAAAAGATGGGCGAGATCCACCTGCCGGAGGGGGCGATTTTTATTTCGATCATTCGAGGCGAAGAGGTCATTATCCCGAAAGTAGATACCGGTTTTAAGGCCGGCGACAAGGTGCTGGCCCTGGTGAAAAAAGAAGTGGAGCAGGCGCTGAGGGAAATGTTTATGGCAAACCATTAACGGCCTGGGGAGAGGATGGGGCATGGGTGAAGAGATCAATATGAATTTAAGCGGTCGCGATCCGGAGGTGGCGGAGGCGATTTTGCGGGAGCGCCATCGAGAGGATGAAAAAATCATTCTCATCGCCTCTGAAAACTATGTAAGTCGGGCGGTACTGGAGGCCCAGGGGTCTCTCATGACCAACAAGTACGCTGAGGGGTATTCAGGCCGGCGTTATTATGGGGGGTGCCAGTTTGTGGATATCGTTGAATCGCTGGCCATTGAGCGTGCGAAGGCGCTCTTTGGCGCTGAACATGTGAACGTCCAACCCCATTCCGGCTCGCAGGCGAATATGGCGGTCTATTTCGCCATGCTCAAGCCGGGTGATACGATTTTAGGGATGAGCCTTGCCCATGGAGGGCATCTAACCCATGGCAGTCCCGTTAATTTTTCTGGAATGTTTTATCGCGTGGTCTCGTATGGCGTACAAAAAGAGACCGGCATGATTGATGATGACGAGGTGTTGCGGTTGGCCCTGTCGGAGCGGCCCAAGATGCTCGTTGTCGGGGCCTCGGCCTATTCGCGGGTGCTTCATTTTGATCGATTTCGTGAGATTGCCGACCGTGTGGGAGCCTATTTGCTGGTCGATATGGCGCATATTGCCGGACTGGTCGCGGCAAAAGTACATCCCTCTCCGGTCCCCTATGCCGATTTTGTGACGACCACCACCCATAAAACCCTGCGAGGGCCGCGCGGTGGAATGATCCTCTGTCGGCAAAAATATGCAAAAGAGATTGACAAGATGATTTTCCCAGGTATTCAGGGGGGGCCGTTGATGCATGTCATCGCCGCAAAAGCGGTGGCCCTGAAAGAGGCCCAATCCGCTGAATTTGCCACCTACCAAAGGGATATTGTTGCCAATGCTAGGGTCTTGGCGAATGCCTTGATCTTACGGGGTTATCAGATTGTGTCCGGGGGGACCGACAATCACTTAATGCTGGTCGATTTGACGGCCCAGGGAATCAGCGGAAAAGAGGCGGAAGAGGCGCTTGATCGGGCTGGAATCACGGTGAACAAGAACGCGGTCCCTTTCGATCAACGTCCGCCGGCGCAGGCGAGCGGCGTCCGTTTGGGAACGCCGATTGTGACCACACGGGGGATGAAAGAGGGGGAAATGACAAAGATCGCCGGCTTGGTTGATAGGGCCCTTCAACATCGAAAAGAAGAAGAGGTGTTAGAGACGGTTCGGCAAGAGACGCTTTCCCTTTGCAGGCAGTTTCCCTTTTAGCGAGTGGCTGCGGGCGTCCTCTAAAAAGGGGGGACCAATCGTTTCGCCCTTCCCAATAAGGAGAGGCTTGCCCTATAAGTTTAAGGAGGTCTGATAACATGCAATGCCCATTTTGTAATCATCTGGAAGATAAGGTGGTGGATTCACGCCTGTCCAAAGAAGGGCAGGTGATTAGGCGGCGGCGGGAATGCCTAAACTGCGAGCGGCGGTATACCACATATGAGCGCGTGGAAGAAGTCTTGCCGATGGTGGTGAAAAAAGATGGCCGAAGGGAGGTCTTTGACCGGCAAAAAATCTTTTCAGGGCTAAAGAAGGCGTGCGAGAAGCGGCCGGTGAGTGTCGATCTTCTTGAGTCGATTGTGGGGCGGATTGAAAAGAAGCTCCCGGAGATGGGGTTCACCGAGATTGACAGCCGTATCCTTGGCGAAGAGGTGATGCGGCAGTTGCACGATCTCGATCAGGTGGCGTATGTCCGCTTTGCCTCCGTTTATCGGGAATTTAAAGATATTAATCAGTTTATGTCTGAATTAAAATCGCTTCTGGCCGAGCCGGGTTCCCCAGGTTCCCCAGTCTCCATAGACGGGGTGCTTTCGGGAGAAAAGCCGATGGTACAGGGTCAGACGGTCGGCAAGACGAAATAGCGCTCACGAGAAGGCCGCTCAAAAAGTTCCAGATGCAAGGCCGCAGGAATCGAGGAAGCCGCAGCGTACTTACGCAGTACGTGAGGATTTCCGAGGGACCTAAACGTAAGTAGATGGATTTTTCAAAAGACTGCTATGCGAATAACAACATGCCTACCAAAACGGCCACCAGGTTCATCACCTTGATCATCGGGTTAATGGCCGGGCCTGCCGTGTCTTTATAGGGATCACCGACCGTGTCTCCGGTCACGGCGGCCTGGTGGGCTGGGCTCCTCTTGCCGCCATAATGTCCCTCTTCGATGTATTTCTTAGCGTTATCCCAGGCCGCCCCACCCGATGTCATCGAGATGGCCACAAAGAGTCCGGTCACAATGCTTCCTACTAATACGCCTCCGAGGGCCTTGGCCCCCAAGGTTGCCCCCACCAGAACGGGAATTAAAACGGGGATAAGCGAGGGGATCATCATCTTCTGAAGCGCCGCAATCGTCACAATATCGACGCATTTCCCGTATTCCGGCCTTCCCGTTCCTTCCATAATTCCCTTGATCTCGCGGAATTGCCGCCGCACCTCCTCCACAACGGAGCCTGCCGCCTGTCCTACCGCTTTCATCAGGAGCGATCCGAAGAGAAAGGGGATCATCCCCCCGATAAACAGGCCAACCAATACAAGCGGATCGGAGAGGTCAAAGACGGCCTCTCCCTTTGAAA
>CAYJWQ010000084.1:0-1551 GCA_964373895.1 uncultured Nitrospirota bacterium | reverse complement strand
ACGGCCTCTCCCTTTGAAATGGAGCGGGCATACTCGGAGAAGAGGACAATAGCGGCGAGCGCTGCGGATCCGATGGCGTAGCCCTTGGTGACCGCCTTGGTGGTGTTTCCGACGGCGTCCAGCGGATCGGTGACGTCGCGGACCGCTTTGCCCATGTTGGCCATCTCGGCGATTCCGCCGGCGTTGTCGGTGATCGGCCCGAACGAGTCAATGGCGACGACGATGCCGGCCATCGTCAACATCGCCTCGGCGGCGATCGCGACGCCGAAGAGACCCGCGAGCGCGTAGCTCCCCAGGATGGCCCCGCCGATCACCAGAACGGGGAGGGCGGTCGACTCCAGAGAGACCGCAAGTCCCGCGATGATGTTGGTGCCATGCCCGGTGACCGAGGCCCTGGCGATCTCCTGCACGGGGGAAAACTTCTTTGCGGTATAGTAGTCGGTGATCACCACCAGGGCAATAGTTAGGCCCAGACCAATCAAGGCAGAGAGGTAGTAGTTTTGTGCCGCAATGCCGCCGACCCCTTCCATCAGCAGGGAGGTGGCGGGATAGAACGCCGCCGCCGATAAAACCGCTGTGGCGATAAAGCCCTTATAAAGGGTGAACATAATCCCTTCTCCCGCTTTGTGTCGGACAAACCAGCTTCCGACAATGGTCATCAGGATGGCGATGCCTCCGAGCAGAAGCGGAAAGAGCATCGCGTTTTTCGATTCTGGAAAAAGAAGATGGGCGAGCGCCATGGTGGCGACGGTGGTGACGGCGTAGGTCTCAAAGAGGTCGGCGGCCATGCCGGCGCAATCGCCTACGTTGTCCCCCACATTATCGGCGATCACGGCGGGATTTCTCGGATCGTCTTCCGGGATACCGGCTTCCACCTTTCCGACCAGATCGGCCCCCACATCCGCCGCCTTGGTGTAGATGCCGCCGCCGACCCTAGCGAAAAGGGAGATTAAACTTCCCCCTAATCCCAGGGAGAGCAAGGCAGAAACCGTCTTGGCTTCTCCGGCGACGGCGGACACCACGGCGTAGAACCCGGCAACGGAGAAAAGTCCCAGGCTAAGCAGCAGTAGCCCTGTAACCGCGCCGCCCCGAAAGGCGAGAGAAAGGGCGGCCCCCATCCCCTGGTGGGCGGCGTGCGCCGTCCTTGCGTTGGCGCGAACCGCAACCATCATCCCGACATAGCCCGAAAGTGCCGAGGCCGTTCCGCCGACCAGAAAACCGATGGCGGTCAGAGGCCCAAAATGATCGGACCAGAACCCCGCCCCCAAAAGGAGCAGAAAGATGAGAGCGGCCACCAGAGAGACGCTTTTAAATTGCCGGGCCATGTAGGCCTGCGCCCCTTCCTGAATCGCCGCCTGAATCTTTTTCATCTCCGCCGTTCCGGCATCTTTTTTCATTACCCAGCAGGAGAGATAAAATGCGTAGAGGATGCCGATGCCTGCACAGATGAGCGAGAATAGAATCACAAAGGTATGATCCATGGAACCTCCTTATATTATAAAGGGCCGTATTGTACGGAGTGGCCTCTCCCTTTGTCAATGGTGCGGATCC
>CAYJWQ010000083.1:0-5835 GCA_964373895.1 uncultured Nitrospirota bacterium | reverse complement strand
CCCGCAAGGGGAGGGGGTTTAGATAGCAGAACCCGTTTCTATCGTTGTTCCTGGGTCAAGCCAGAATCGAAATGTCCGGTTTTTATCGCTATCATTTTCACCCGCGGCTCCTTAGGGAATGCAATATACTAATGATCCTGTATTAAATTGCAGTTTTCTCTGTTTTTAGTTAAAATCATTATGTCCATCGGAAAATACGCCCATGAAGATGATTATAACGATTGATACAGAGGAAGATAACTGGGGCGATTTCTCTGTGCGGAATCCCTCGCTTGAGAATTTAAGGTATATCCCGGCACTTCAGGAGCTATTTGATGAGTTTAACGTTTTACCGACCTACTTGCTTTCTTATCCGGTTGCTACCGATGAGAAATGTATTGCCATGCTACGGGGAATACACGATAAAGGTCGGTGTGAGATCGGAACCCATTGCCATCCCTGGAACACCCCCCCCTTTGAGGAAGATGCCAATCCCAAAAACAGCATGCTCTGTAATCTGTCTTCGGATTTGCAGTTTAAAAAACTGTCTCATTTACATAAATCCATTAAAAATAATTACAACATAACACCTACTTCGTTTCGAGCGGGTCGATGGGGATTCAGCAATGAAGTTGCCCACTGTTTGCGCCGGCTTGGATACACGGTTGATACTTCAATCCAACCGACGGTTGACTGGGGAAAACAATATGGTCCCGATTATTCAAGAGCGCAGCCCTATCCATATTATTTTGAACCTGAAGATATCTATCATTGTACATGGAGCGGCAGTATGCTGGAAGTCCCTGCAACGGTTGGTTTTCTGCGTGGGGGATATCGATTCCCAAACGCCGTATTTAATATCTTAAAGAAATATCCATTCAACCGACTGCATCTTCTCGGTTTTTTGAGTAAATTACAGGCGGTGAAGAAGGTGTTATTGTCTCCCGAGAATTCGACCTCCTCCGAGATGATTGACTTTACCACCAAGCTCATTTACCGCCAGGTCCCTATGATTAATCTCTGGTTTCACTCTACATCCCTTAAACCAGGATTGACCTCTTTTGTTAAAACAGAGGGCGATCAGAGAAAATTTATGGAAAAAATAAAAACATTTTTAATCTTTGCACAAAAAAAAGGTATTGAATCGATTACATTAAGTGCTTCTCGGAAAGTGGCCCTGCCGCCATGGATCATGAAAGAAAGCCTTCGGTGAACCCTATTCTCCCATATAAAACTATGAACCATATGTTGCCTCCTCTCCAGATGACCGGGGACCTTTTTAACGTCTCTACGGTTCGCTCTGGTAATATGACAATTTAGTATTTATCTTTTGAATGATTCGAACAATGTGTTCTCTTGTATACTACTCCCCTGTTTTGCGCTTATCCTAAACCCTCACTCTCAAAAGTGTCCACTGCCTTAGGGGAGCAGTATACTGCCTATAAATTGTGGTAAAAAAATAACAGCCATGTCTTGTTCGTATCCTTTCTGCAACGTTATGCATTATTGTGTGATAAATGCCAACTAGTTGTTTTATAACGAATTGTTAATATAGGGAATATGGCATGCCTATAAAAAACGGTGATGGTATTAGTTTTGCTATAAGAGCAGGGCTAATACTTTTTTTGAGAGAAAGAGGGGTAAATTGTACGAGGCGACTATCCAGAATAAGGTATCCTGCCATGGGGTGGGACTTCATTCTGGCAGCGATATTAAGATGGAGTTGTTGCCTGCCCCGGAGGGTACAGGCATTGTTTTTATCAGGGGTGACCTGGGGAACGTCCGCATTCTGGCAAATGCCGATTATCTTATTCCCACACACTTATCGACCTCCTTGGGCAGAGGAGATGTTACGATTAGAACGGTTGAACACCTTCTTGCTGCAATCTCTGCGTTGGATATTCATAATATTATCATTCGCTTGGATGGTCCAGAAGTTCCGGCTTTAGATGGAAGCGCAGCGCCCTTCGTGTCGCTCCTTCTAGAAGCGGGGGTGATTTATCAGGGGAAGGTGAAGCCTTGCATCGAATTCTTAAAACCGGTGGTTGTTTCATCGATGGGGAAATATATTGCAATTCATCCATCGCCTACGTTTGATATTTCATACAAAATCCATTTTGATCACCCTGTGGTGTCTACCCAGGACTATTTTTATCGGCATAACAGAGAGACCTTTATAGAAGAGATCGCGCCTGCCAGGACATTTGGATTCCTAAAAGATATTCCCCTCCTTCAGGCGCAAGGCCATGCGCTTGGCGGATCTCTTGAAAATGCGATCGTTATTGGCGAAGACGACATTTTAAATAAGGATGGTCTCCGTTTTTCAGATGAGTTTGTCCGCCACAAAATAGTAGATCTGATCGGAGATATTTCGCTGTTAGGCATGCCCATTATAGGGAGGATTGAGGCGTTTTGTTCCGGGCATATGCTCCACGCAGCACTGATTCGCGAGGTGCTTCGCGATAGAAAGGCATGGACAACTGTCTATGAAGCAGTGCCCCTCTCTTCTTCTGAAGCAAACCTTCCTTCTCTCTCGCCAGCTTAAAATAGAGTCTTTTTGCGTACTTCTCCGCCTGTACCAGCACCAGGTCTACCGGCACGCAATTCACGTAGAAGTTTAACACAGCGTAAAGTTCTGTAACTATCGGCAAAGCCACGTGAGGGGGAGGTTTCCATCCGGCTCCGCCGGTGGGAGGGGCGACGCGAGCCCCTTTAAAAGAGGGGCCCCGGAGGGCCCCCGTCTCGAATAAGTCTATTTCTTTTTTGTTGCTGGTTTTTTCGCTGCTGCTTTCTTTTTCGTCGCCAATTTATTCTCACCCCCTTTCATTGTTTTCTTTGGTTGTAACTTTATCTAATGAGGTATCCAGTGCGGCCTCTTCGATAATTTTAAACGTGTTGGGCGCTACTCTTTTAAACCGTTTATCTCTGGCTAAAGAGATGGCCACGGAGGTAATGGGCGTCTTTCCTCGAATATGGACGCCTCCTTCCATCAGTTTCTGATAAATACTTTTTGCATGTAATGCCTCAACGGACTCTTTCAGAAGTAAATAGGCTGCCTGTGGAACAGAGAGTCCCGCATATTTTGTCCTTTCAAGGAGGATTGTGTCTGATTGATCACGCGATTCTGTCGCTAACGGGTGGGAGGGTTGAGCGGGTTTTGCTTTTTCAACCTCAACCCGATAGAGTGTTTCGGCTAACTCCAAATACTTCGCTATCGTTTTGATCTCGTCCTCCACCTTTTCGCGTTTTTTTTGAAGCTCGTGAAGCTTTGACTTATAAAGGTGGATTCTCTGTTCAAGACCAGCAATAATATCTTTAAACTCTTCTACCATAGTATTTATGTAAAACAATCCTATGAAGCTTATGACTATATGTTAGGCTATCATGTAAAAAAAAACATGTCAAGACATTTTTGTTTGCATGCTTGTCTTATTTTTGTGAAAAATACATATTACAAGCCTTTAGCTTGTCGATATTTTATAGTATTATTAGCATCATTCTACTACTATATATAGTAATTGTGGTTAAAGTTTCTCTGACTGATCTATGATTGGTTATGATATAGTAGGCTGGATTTTAAGGGAAATTTATGGGGAATCCGATCGTTGAAGTGAGCCATTTAACCAAGTCGTTTGGCAAAACCCTTGCTGTTAGAGACGTCTCTTTTTCTGTAGGAGAAGGTGAAATCTTGGGTTTATTGGGGCCGAATGGCGCAGGGAAGACGACCCTTATCCAAATGATGCTTGGTTTGATTACGCCGACGGGCGGCGAAGTTAGAGTTTTTGGGCTTGATTTTAAAAAATGCCGTGAAGAAATTCTTTCGAAGGTTAATTTTTCTTCGACGTATGTCTCGATGCCAACTTCCCTGACCGTAGATGAAAACCTTTCCGTTTTTTCCAGATTATATAGTGTGGACGATTCTGCCAGAAAGATTGACGCGCTTCTCGAAACCTTCGAAATTAAGAGGCTTAAAAATACGTTAACCCGAAACCTCTCCTCCGGCCAACTGACGCGGTTGTCGTTGGTAAAAGCGCTCTTAAATGACCCAAAAATTCTTTTCTTGGATGAGCCGACGGCAAGTCTTGATCCAGACATTGCCGACAAGACGAGGACGTTACTAAAAGGAATAAGAGATCGGCGTCGGCTGACCATGCTTTATACCTCGCACAATATGAAGGAGATGGAGGAAATCTCTGATCGGATTATTTTCTTACATCATGGCGAAATTCTGGCTACAGGTTCTCCCGATGAGATTCTCGCTGCCTTTCATGGGAGGAATCTTGAGGAGGTCTTCTTGAAAATCAGCAGAGGCGAAGCGATCGGAAGATAAGGTTTTCCATGAAGCTGTACAGAATCATTGCGATTATTCAACGGCACCTTTTTCTCTACCAGAGGAGTTTCCCCCGCCTGACCGAGATATTTTTTTGGCCACTCCTTGATGTTTTGGTATGGGGGTTTGTTACCCGTTATCTCAAAGAGGTACAACCTGCGCTTCCTCGGTTTATCTCATTTTTCCTAGGGGCGTTGATTCTCTGGGATATCCTCTATCGCGCCCAGCAGGGAATTTCGATCTCTTTTCTAGAGGAGGTCTGGTCTAAAAATCTCCTTAATCTTTTTGTCAGCCCGTTGAGGCCAAGCGAATTTCTGGCGGCCTTGATGACCATCAGCATTGCCAAGTTGCTGATGGCGGGGACTGCGAGCGCCCTATTGGCGTGGTTTTTTTATTCTTTTAACCTGTTTAAGCTTGGAATATTTTTGATTCCTTTGATCTTAAATCTGACGGCGATGGGTTGGTCCATTGGGATTATTACCATGGCGATTATCCTGCGCCACGGGCAAGAGGCCGAGGTGCTGGCCTGGGGCCTTGCCTTTTTAATTCAGCCTTTTTGCGCGGTTTTTTATCCAATCTCCATCTTGCCAGAATGGCTTCAGCCATTTTCCATGATGATCCCCGCATCGTATGTCTTTGAAGGGATGCGCGCGGTGATTGAGACAGGAACTTTCCCCGTCAATCATTTTCTGGCTGCCGCGGTTTTAAACATGTTCTATCTCGCCCTCGCCCTCGGTCTCTTCTATCGGAACCTTCGCGTTGTAAAAGAGATGGGCCTCCTCATGAGAAGCGGCACAGAGTAAAGATTGACAATGTGGTAGATAGTGATGTAGCATACCCCTTTCTAAATTTCCATGAAAGATCGTCCCCGGCAACAACGCGGTGGGCCGTTTAAATAACTTAGGTGGACAAAGAGGAATCCTTAAATTAGGAAAGCGCAAAGGAGAATTTTTTGATAAAAGTTTATGAAAATCAGATTGAAAAGGCCTTAAGGGCCCTTAAAAGGCAACTTGCGAAAGAGGGTTTGCTGAAAGAGCTAAAACGAAGGGCCTTTTATGAAAAGCCTTCGGTAAAGCGAAAAAGAAAACAGAAAGAGGCGAGGAAGAAGCGCATTAAAGCGCAACGCCCCCTGCCTCTCAATCGTTTTAACTTAAATTAAGCAGTTTTTATGAAAGATGCGATGCTATCCGCGTGAGCCATCTGCCATGAGATGTCTCTGCGGGGGCGGTTCATGGGCAGGATCGTTATGTACCAATGGTACAAAAGGTACAAAACTTTAAAGTTCATTTATTCAGGGAGGGAGTGCATGAACGTTAAAAAAGGTTTTTCTGTTTTGTTTTTCGCTTTTATTTTTGCGGTCCTCTATGCGGTCCCCCAGGGGCTTTCTCTGGCCGAAGATTTGGGCGTGCATAAGATGCACGGGATGGACATGTCCTTAAAGGAAAGAGGGACGCCCCAGCCGGCTCCCGCCGGGGTGATCTACCAGCCGGCGGGCGTTGAGATGCTCAATAGGCTGTCGGACAAAC
>CAYJWQ010000082.1:0-6136 GCA_964373895.1 uncultured Nitrospirota bacterium | reverse complement strand
GCCTGGCCGAACGGGTGGTGGAGGTCGATCATGGCGATCTGGTCAGTTACACCGGTAACTACGATGCCTATCTTGCGGCCCGGGAAGAAGCCGCCATTATTGAGCAGTCAACGTATGAAAATCAGCAGAAAAAGATCGAGGCGACGCAGCGGTTTATAGACCGGTTCCGGTATCAGGCGACCAAGGCGCGACAGGTGCAGAGCCGGATCAAGATGCTGGAGAAGATAGAAAAGGTGACGATCACACAGGAGGTGAAGCGGGTCCGATTTACGTTTCCACAGCCCGTAAGTGGTGGGGCGGAGGTGATCGCGCTTACGGGTGTGGATCAATCGTATGGCAGGAAGAAGGTCTATCAGAACCTGAATCTTACGATACAACGCGGGCAGAAGGTTGCCCTTGTCGGCCCGAATGGGGCGGGGAAATCGACCCTCATCAAACTTCTGGCCGGCGTCCTTCCGATTTCTCGAGGAGAGAGGAGACTGGGTCATGGGGTGATGGTCTCGTATTACAGTCAGCACCAGTTAGAGAACCTCCATCCCGCGCATACTGTCCTTCAGTCGATTCAAGAGGCGGCCCCCGAGGGATCGCAGTCGTTTCTGCGAGGCATTCTGGGCGCCTTTCTCTTTTGTGGGGATGATGTGGAAAAACAGGTCTCGGTCTTAAGCGGGGGGGAAAAAAGCCGGTTGGCCCTTGCCCGAATGCTGGTGAAACCGGCTAATTTCATCCTGCTGGATGAGCCGACCAATCATCTGGATATTCCCTCGCGGGATGCACTTGAGGCCGCACTTTTGTCCTTTACCGGGACCCTCTGTTTTATTACACATGACCGCCATCTGATTCGTCAGGTCGCCGATGTCATCATCGAGGTGGAGAGGGGGGAGGGGGGAGAGGGGAGAGCGGTGACCCCTTATGCCGGCGACTATGACTATTACCTCTACAAAAAGGAGGCGCAGAAAGAGGCCATCCGTCCACCCGCGCCTCCGCTGAAGGAGACGCCCCCTGATGCGGCCAGGGAGGCGGCGGAACGCAAGGGATCAGAGCGCCAGAGCCGTCCCAAAAAAGGCATCGGCCCCTTAAAGAAAAAGATCGAGGCCCTGGAGGCAGGACTCGAGGAGAGGCAGAAAGAGTTTGAATCGGTGGGCCTCCTCTTGTCAGACCCAGCCCTGTATCAGGAGACAACCCGGTTTTATGAACTTCTGGCGCGTCATAACCGTCTGAAAGAAGAGATCGCAAAACAAACGGAAGAGTGGGAGAGGTTTTCAACCGAATGTGAGTCTCTGATGCAACAGACCACTGTTTCATCCTAATAGGCTGCTGAAAAAGTCCATCTGCTGCGTTCTCGGGTTCTCGGAAATCCTCACGTACTGCGTAAGTACGTTGCGGTTTCCTCGACCCCTGCGGCCTTGCATCTGGAACTTTTTGAGCAGCCTTCTCATGGATATGTTTTTTTCAGCAACCTTTAACAGGCGTTGGAAAGCGTGGATAAAATGACAGGAGAAATAGGCAAGGGTCAGCTCTTTTTGGAAGTGGCATCGAACTTGGTTCTATTTTATACCTTTACAGGGCATGCGCTACGGGCCTTAACCGACGAATCTGCCGCGGCCCAGCTCTCTCCTGAACAGGTGGAGACCCAGTTAAATTCGATCTGGGCGGCCCTCGCCCCACGGCTTACTCGAAACCCCGTAGTCAAGAAAAAACTGGAGGATGCTTACCAGAACACACAGGGCCTCATCCGGGATTTTCAGAAATTAAAGCAGGATGACCCCGCCTTTGAGGAGATCAAACAAGACGTGATACGACGCGCCGCCCACGCCAAAGAAAAATCGGCCGCTTTAAGCGATCTGGTTGCCCTCTTTAGAAGCCTTTAACAGGTTTTGAAAACCGATCTGGCAGACGGCAGGATGAGGCTACGAGGATTCCTCTGCGAACGCCTCGCGCAAGAGGCTGCTCTGGTTGGCAAATGCCTTGCGCGTCTCCTTCGGGTCTTTCATCATGGCAATTTCCTGGGTCAAAAGACGCGCAAGATGCATCGTATGCGCCGCTTTATTTTTAAGTTGGCGTTTAAATAAAGGGTGATCTCGGTTGACATAAATGATCTGTCCCTCGGTAAAACATTCCGGACCCTCTACCCCGAATTGGTCCAGGCAGCAGCTAATACCGGTGTGTCCCAGCTTCATACGTTGAATGATCGCATTGGGGGTCAACGCCACGGCTTTTGGTTTTTTGACTCGGGGCTTGGGCACAGCCGATTTCTTCCCCTCTCCGGAAGCGGCATTCTCTATAGATTCGGCCTTTCCCTTTTGCTGATCGGTAGCGAATCCGGCGCCGCCGACCCCTTCTCCCTTCACGCCAAGCGGGATCATTCCCGGCGGCGCCAAATCGGGATAGCGTGAAAGGGCCGACTGCACCCGATGCAATGCCTCACGCATCGCCTTTCGCACGCCACGGGTTTCCCGTTGTCCCGCCTGATCGATTAAGACCTTCCGAGTCTCCTGCATGACGCGAAGCATCGCCTCCGAAAAAACTCGGCATTCCTCGCTGTCCACCACAAAACCGCTTCGGTCGCTGGTCACCGGAAGAAAATCGGCATGGACCTCGCCGCGGATGCGGGCAATGTCACGGCCCCATTTCTCCATTCCGAAAAGTTCTCGCTTGATCGTCACCTGCTTGACCTTGCACTCGATACCCAGCGGTTCCGTCATGGAGACGGAGGAGGCGGGAAGCAAGACAATCTCTCCATGAATCGGCCCGAAGGGGGTGCCCTCTAAGAAAGGAATCCGTTGACCGGCATAGAGACGGGGTTGGATCACTTTATCGTTTACAAAGACCTTAAAATCTTCTGCCTTAATTGGAACAGACTCGATGAGACGCCTTTCCACCTCGTCGGGGTTAAACCGCTTGGATAGTTTCGCCAGAAGAACGGTCGTGCCATCCTCTCGCGCCGGATCAGGCGGGTGAATTGTAAGGGGAAGTTCCCATGAGTCGGCCTTGCTTTCCCACGCCTCTTTATCAAAGGTTACGGTGGCGGAAAAATCCCCTTGCTGGGTGCTGATTGTGAAAGAGCCGCAGGCGGCAAGACTCGCGAATTTTCCAATACCGAACTGTCCGATACGATCTCGGCCCAGTTTCTTTGACCGGGGATGGTTCTTTTTCTCGGCGGAGCCAATATTAAAATACTGCTTTAAGCCGGCAAGGTTCATGCCGGTACCGTCATCGGATACCTCGATCCGCTCTTCCGTTAAGATCACATGCACCTCGGAGGCGTCCGCATCGTAGGCATTATTGACCAGTTCTCGAATAAGTTCGATGCTTTCAGTATAGAGTTTCTCCCCGATTGTAATCAGGTGGCTTTTATCCACCGTAACGGGAATCGTCGTATCACTGGTTAACATAAAGGGCGCACGCACTATCGGTTTTTCCGGGCTTCACACGATCTCCCGTTATCTGATGAAATCCGAACGTATTTTCAGAGCGCATTATAGCAGGACGGATAGGGGAAGCCAAATCGCCTGACCAAAGGGGATGTGCGACAAATTTATGGGTAAACTTCTCACCCTGCGGTGCAATTTTCCCAAAATTCCTCCCACCGGCCACTGATCTGAGTGCAGCGTAAGGCAATGATGGCATTGGCCCCTTGGACCGTCCATCTCATGCCCGACTGTTTGAGTCGTTGTCCCACAATCGTCTTGCAACCGGCTTCCATCACTCCCGATCCGACAAATAGGCCCTGCTTTCTGAAATCGGCATAGCGCATACGATCCTTGTTGGTTTCAAAGTAGTTGATCGTTTTCCGCACCTTTTCCTTACGGGAGTGGCCTTGAGGTTTCAATCGTTTCATGACGGCAATCACTTTCTCAACCTCTCCCTTCTTCAATGCCTCACTTTGAGCCTCGATCCATCGGGAGAACACCGATCCGCTCGGACCGTAGAGGATTTTCCCGAGATGGGCGATGTGTTCCAGAGCATGATAGAGATCCACAATCTGGATGGCCCCCGGAAAATGGTCCGAAGAGGTGCCCCAGATCCAGGGAGCACACGGAAGTGCAGACAAAATGGGTCAAATCTTTACTCTTGCGTAAAGAGGGTTTACTCCACGTTCCGAAACAACTTCCTCATCACCTCATCTATCGGTGTATTGATCGCCTGCCCATACTGATGCAAACACTCCTAAAAAGTCAAGAGTAAAGATTTGACCCCAAATATCTTCGTTCCGACATGACCGATACATTGCGAACGATTTATATTCTTTAAATAACTGTGGTATGATCCGACCTTAAATAAGAACCTGATCATGTCATTGATGGAGGCGCTTACAATGAATCCGAATCGTATTGGGATAGGATCGTATGCCCCGGATTTTAACCTGCCGGGGGTGGATGGCAGGGATTACTCGTTGGATTCGTTTAAGGGGAAAAAGGTTCTGGTCGTTATCTTTTCTTGCAATCATTGCCCGTATGTCCAGGCGTACGAAGATCGTCTCATTGCGATTCAACGCGATTTTGCCAGTCAAGAGGTGGCGTTGGTGGCGATCAACGCAAACGAAACCAAGAATTATCCGGAGGACGACTTCCCCAAAATGGTCTTGCGCGCAAAACAAAAGGGATTAAACTTTCCTTACTTAAGGGATGAAACCCAGGCAACGGCCGACGCCTATGGCGCGCATTATACTCCTGAAGTTTTTCTGCTTGATCGCGAACGGCTGCTTTGCTACACCGGCCGGATTGACGACAACTGGCAAAACCCCGCTGCGGCGCATTCTCATGACTTACGGGTTGCCATCGAAGCGGTTTTGGCGG
This sequence comes from uncultured Nitrospirota bacterium, assembly GCA_964373895.1. GTDB lineage: Bacteria > Nitrospirota > Nitrospiria > SBBL01 > SBBT01 > SBBT01. The sequence continues at coordinate 1,340 of CAYJWQ010000082.1, read as the reverse complement.
GAAAAACTGTTTTATCCCCTGAAACTCATGCGGTCGGCTGCACGATCAAGTGGGCAAAATGAGCCGCGGGAATCGCCAGCCACAGAGAAGTCGGCCACAGAGAGGGTAGAATGTCTGGTAATACGTTTGGACAGGTCTTTCGGGTCACCACATTTGGCGAGAGCCACGGTATCGCGCTGGGCGCCATCGTGGATGGCTGTCCCGCCGGCCTTCCCCTCTCCGAGGAAGAGCTCCAAAAAGATCTCGATCGCAGAAAACCGGGCCAGAGCAAGCTGGTCACCCAACGCAAGGAATCGGATACGGTAAAAATCCTCTCCGGTCTCTTTGAGGGAAAGAGTACCGGCGCCCCCATCGCGCTCATTATCTACAACGAAGACGCCAAATCGAAGGATTACGAATATATCAAGGAGCTCTTTAGACCAGGCCATGCCGATTACACCTATTTTAAGAAATACGGGTTTCGCGACTACCGGGGCGGCGGGCGCTCCTCTGCCCGTGAGACGGTTGCCCGGGTGGCCGCCGGCGCGATCGCCCGAAAGATGTTATCCCAGAAGGGAATAGAGATTATCGGCTACATCAGCCAGGTCGGCCCCGTCAAGATCAAAACCCTTGACTACGCCCAGATCCGTGAGAATCCCCTCTTTTGCCCCGACGCCAAGGCCGCAGCAGAAATGGAGCAAGTTATTCAACAGGTTCAATCTGAAAAAGACTCCATTGGCGCCATGGTGGAGGTGGTGGCCAAAGGAGTTCCCGCCGGTCTGGGCGAGCCGGTTTTCGATAAGCTCGATGCGGCCCTGGCCACCGCCATGATGTCGATCAATGCCGTGAAAGGTGTGGAGATTGGCGTGGGATTCCGTGTGGTTGAGATGCGCGGGAGCGAGAACTGCGATCCGATCACACCGACAGGATTTAAATCAAATCACGCCGGCGGGATTTTAGGAGGAATCTCCAATGGCGATGAGATTGTCGTTCGCCTGGCCCTTAAACCAACCTCATCGATTGCTGTCGAGCAAGAAACAATAGATATTCACGGCCAGCCTGCCAAGATCGCCACCCGTGGAAGGCATGACCCCTGCGTCGGCATCCGGGCCGTCCCGATCGCCGAGGCGATGATGGCGCTTGTGTTAGTCGACTTCTATCTGCGTAACAATCTCGCCCGCCTGAAATAGCCCCCCCCTCCTAAGATCTATATGTACTGTGAAAAGGAGATTCCCCTTTCCCTTGGGGGGGTATTGGCATACACGTAACTCCGTAGGTTGAGTGACCCCCCTAACCCCCTCTAACTCATAGTGTTATACACAAGTTTCATACCCCCTGCAACTTTTTCTGAGCATTGACGC
>CAYJWQ010000081.1:0-6603 GCA_964373895.1 uncultured Nitrospirota bacterium | reverse complement strand
GGCGGAGTATTCAGCAGACGTTACAGACACATCAAGTGGTGACGGTGACGGTTCCAGATGCGGATTGCGAGCGAGTGCATCATATTCGGTTGGCGACTGAGCCAGAGGAAGAACAAAAGGAGATTTACGAGAAGTTGGGGATGGATCCTAAGCCGATCAAGAGCAAAAGGGTAACGATCAAGAATGCAGATTTAGCCGTTGCGAAAAAAATTAAAAAGTATTTAATATCAATAACTTAATTTTCAAACTGCGTAAGTCGGGCTAACCCCTTCAGGGGGACAAAGCCCTCCTCCGAGTTCACTTCAGGAGCATTGGAACCAAGGGCGTACAGCAAAGTTTTCCCTCTGATATAATACGTCCCCTCCGTGTACAAGCACACCTGTCTTCGATACAGGGACACCCAGTGAAATATAATATTTAAGCCCGTCGAAAAAAGAACTGTCAATGGTCTCGGCAGATTTTATCTCAACGGGAACCAGCCTTTTGCCGGTATCAATAACAAGATCCACCTCATGCCCCGTCCTGTCGCGCCAGAAATAGAGAGGAGGGAGTTCGCCGTTGTGGGCAAAGGCCTTGTAAATATCCGAGAAGACAAAAGTCTCGAATATCGCCCCCTTCATTGGATGAACAGGTATGTCCCCGGGCTCCCTTACCCTCAAGAGGTAACACAGTAGGCCCGTGTCGAGGAAATATATCTTAGGGCTTTTTATGATCCTCTTTGAGAAATTCGCATGGTGAGGCGGTAGGAGGTGGATAATAAAACCAGCCTGCAGAATGGAAACCCAATGCCTGGCTGTCGTGTGGGATATGCCGCAATCTGAACCCAGAGAGGAAAGATTCAGCATCTGCCCCGTCCTTCCGGCGCAAAGCCGCACAAACCGCTGGAAGGCGTCCATATTCCCAATATTCGCCACGTCCCGCACATCCCTTTCAACATAAGTCCTGTAATATGCGGAGAGCCAGTCATGAGGCTCAAGTCCCTTGTTGTCATGTATCCGGGGATAAAACCCCTTGTACAGTATCTCTTCAAGGCTAAAAGTCGGTCTATGTTTTTTCTCCGGCAGCATGTCGATCTCCCAGGGATCAGACGTCTTCTGTCCAAGAAGTTCGTTAAGGCTTAAAGGAAGGAGATAAACGATCGCAACCCTGCCGGCAAGGGTCTGGCTCACTTTCTCCATCAAGTGAAATTGCTGTGATCCTGTCAGGATAAACCTGCCCGGAGAATTTTCCCGATCCACAATCCCCTGGATGTACGATAAAAGATCGGGAGCCCTCTGGATCTCATCGAGAATCACTCCGCCTGTAAATCTCCGCAGAAAGCCTTTGGGGTCGGCAAGGGCGAACTCTCGCTCGTTAGGCTCTTCAAGACTGACATAATCATGGTTCCCGAATACCTTTTTTGAAAGAGTGGTCTTGCCCGACTGGCGGGGCCCCATGATAGAGACAACCGGGAATTTCTTTGCCAGGGTGGATAGTTTACCGGATAAGGTTCGTTTAAACATGAGAGGATGATAAATCAGCGGCGCCATTTTGTCAAATTGAAAGTTAAACTTTCAATTTGACAAATAAGGGTTAAGGCCTCCCTTATCGATTAAAAGAGAGTTTTCCCTCATTGTACTTGTGAATTAACATTGATATGAGAGATTGATACGGTATTCCCTCTTCAATCGCTTTCGCCTGAATTTTCTTTAAATCTCGTTCACTCATTCGGATATTGATCCGCTTCCGTTTGCTCATGCTGTCGCCGGCATTTTCCTCGTATTGCTTTTTTTCTTTATGAGTGAGGTCGGAGATCCATACTTCCTTCTCAAGTGACTTTGCCAATTCCATTTCATCTTTATCCAAATAGGCCGGTTTCTTCATTTCTTGCCTCCCAAATACTTCGTTGTCGCTTTGCTATTGGGTATTATTGTTTTTAGAAAAATTTTCTCGTTATCCTCAATGTATGGAACCGAATAGATATACTGCTCGATCTTTACCAAAAAAACCTTCTGATTCGGATATTTTCCCGGATTAGGATGTTTTATTCTATCAACCAAATCTCCCGATGCAATGGCCAGTTCGACCTGTTCAAATGACACGCCTCTTACTTTCTTGAGTATTTCGTTCTTCTCATCATTCCAGTCAAAATATTTCATGAATGTGTGCCTATTGTATTCTAATCCAGACTAACAATAATTCTTGTTTTTGTCAAATTTGCGCATTAACATGTCAAAAATCTATCCGAACCATGCTCGCCTTATCCACCTGTCTGAATTCCAGGTTGACGCCGCCCCTTCTTTTCTATATTCTTTACTGTAAAGAGTAAGTGAGGTTTGAACATGAAGGTCGGTCGCCTTTCTACGAAGGGTCAAATTACCATCTCTAAAAAGATACGTAAGGCCATCGGCGTGGAGCCCGGTGATGCCATCGCATACGAAGTCGAAAAAGGGGTGGTGATACTCAAGCGTGTCGAACCTTTCGATGCGGCTTTCCATGCCGCCCTTTCCGATACATTAGATGAATGGACCACACCGGAAGACCAAGAGGCATTCCGTGATCTTTGAACTGTGGGACGTCATTGTCGTCCCTTTTCCTTTTACCCGTCCACTTTCCGTCCCGAACAATAAGGTCTTCTATTCCAGAACGGCATAGCCGATATAAGGATCCCAATCCAATCTCTGCAGGTTGAGCTTGTTCATGCCAATCGTATCCAGAAGGGCTGCGGTTTCCCCAGGCCAAATCGGATTGTCGAGTTCATCGAAGGCGATGACGGCCCCCTTCGGCATTCTCGGAAGAAAGCGCTCGATCGCGCTTTTGGTCGGCTCATAAAGATCACAGTCCAAAAAGAGGAGACTGACGACGAGATGCGGATGCGTCTTGATAAATTCAGGAATCGTCTTGACCCTATCCTCGCGGCCCAGCCTTTCTTCACGGTTCACCGCCTCCCGTCGCGCCTGAAAAACAGCCTGTCCCCCTTTTCCGAACGCCTCATGCAAGGGTATCAGGCCGGCGCCCTTTCCAATGGAGTCAAGATAAAAAAATAATCTAATCTTTTCCATCAGATGTGATAGGATAATCCTCTCTTGTAACAAGAACAGGCAAGCCACCCGTCTCTTTGATTTTCTCCTGAATCCTGATATACTCAGCAAGTGAATCGAAGACAGAAGGAGAGCGCGGCCAAATACCTGTACGACATCAGCAAAGGTATCGCCCTTTTGGCTGTGGTCGGCAATATGGTGCAAGGCAAATGGGATCTGCTGGGTCAGATTTTTGGATTCACAGGAGCCTTTGTGTTCTTTATCTCGGCATATCTTCTCGAAGGAGGAACAAACAATGAGTGACATGGCCCTATCCTTTTTAGTGGTTACCATTATCGGCATTGCAATCGCTGGTTGGATTTACTACAAAGAAAAAATTTCTCATTAAGAAACCTCTTCAAACCACTCCTGCCTGGTGACACGCACAGCGTTTTGCCTGGTTCGCTTTCGCTCGCGATGCGAGATCAGAAAGCAGTGAGGAGCGCTTGAGCATCTAACCATCTGCCCCTAAAAGACGATGTGGCTGCTCTACAGGCGCTCGTGGCAGCCATCCCCTTTCCCGAATGCGTTAATGTTTCACCCCTTCCTTTCGAATCACTTTTAGGAAAGTCATCGATAGAATTCGAAGGTCGAAAAAAAAGGACCGCTGTCTTAAATAATACTCGTCGAATTCAACCTTCTTGGGGATGGAGAGATCATCGCGCCCATTCACCTGCGCCCATCCCGTCAATCCCGGAGCAATCCGGTGAATACCCTTAAAAAGCGCGGGTCGAGGCCCCACAAAGCTGATATCCCCCTTTATCACATTAAAAAGCTGCGGAAGCTCATCGAGGCTGTATTTTCTTAAAAATCCGCAACGATTGACAAAATAGGTGTAGCCTTCTATACTTGTAGACAAGTATATGGAGGCAATATGGAGACCACCACTGTAAGGGTTCATAAAACAACCCAGGAAAGGCTCAAGGAGCTTTCAAGGACCGAACATATATCTATTACTGAACTCATTGACAAACTGGTTGAACAACATGAGCGGTCTTTCTGGAAAGGATTTGAGGATGAGGCTGAGGCATTCCTTGATAAGGAAGAAAGAAAAACAAGAAAGACTTTTGAAGTGGCATTAGGAGACGGCCTTGCAAGATAAAACGACTCCCTGTAGAGGCGAAGTATGGTTGGTAGATTTCAGCCCCACTATCGGCTCTGAAATAAGGGATCTCCACCCTGCCCTTATCGTATCTGTGGACGACTTAAACAAGAGCCCGTGGGGACTTATTATTGTTTGCCCCATTTCAACATTCAGGAAGAAAAAGCCTTTCAGGCTTCATGTCCTGCTCTCACCTCCGGAAGGTGGCATTAAGCATCACTCGATCATCAGATGTGATCAGGTAAAGTCCGTTTCCATCCAAAGGTTTTCAGAAAAATGGGGAACGGTAAAAACAAGCACAATACAAAATGTGGATTATATCTTGCGAAGAATATTGAGTTTGTGAGACATACCCCTTCAGCCTATCTACCTGAGTAGTTACAAAGCAAGGCAAAAATCAAAAACGCGCTTTCCCATGAACCACTCCTCCCATGCGACTTCTCATAGTGTTATCGGCTGTTCTTTGTGAGCAACTCTTTTTTAAATCCAGTAAAGGCCGCTTCTTCTATATCTAACCTTTCCTGTATAACGCGGTTGAGCCAATTTTCTAAAGTTGCCTCTCGATGTAACTTGGCAAAAAACGCCGCCCGTGCAGCTAAGGCTGAAGGAAGCATTACAGAGGTTGACTTTGACTTGCGCACCTTCACAGGTCTTTCCCAAGCAGACCCGTCATCCGCTTGATCAATTACAACACGATCGATTTCTTCTTCGGTCATCACTTTACGTTTGGATTTCATACGTCCCATCCTGTTATTAACCGGACAATTTTGCCCGGTTTAAGTTGAAAAATAATTTTGAGCTTGCGCCCTCCGACTGTTTTACCAATAAGTTGATAACGATCTTTATATGTCTTATTCCTGCGAACCTCAAAATCCGAGAAAAAACATTCAACAGCTTCTTCAAAGGTAACACGATGAGCAGCGAGTTTATCATGGTCAAAGTCATACTCAATGTCTCTTGGACTGAACCGATTCCAGTCTGCCATTGCTTATTCTACTCCATTCAACAGAAATCAACAGTCCGCCTACCAGCTCTGATTCAGCGCTTCACCCCTTCATGACCTATTGCAAACAAAACCTTATATAGCCACTCGACAATCGGCAGACCGTGAAAAAGATCGGCCACCTCTCGGCAGCCGACCGGGAAAAAGTGGCTGAACGATTTTGCCAATACCTCCTCAGATTGTCTCCATTCACCCGTCCACTTTCCGTCCCGAACAATCAGATCTTCTATTTCAGAACGGCATAGCCGATATTCGGAAGAAAGCGCTCGATCGCGCTTTTGGTCGGCTCATAAAGATCACAGTCCAAAAAGAGGAGACTGACGACGAGATGCGGATGCGTCTTGATAAATTCAGGAATCGTCTTGACCCTATCCTCGCGGCCCAGCCTTTCTTCACGGTTCACCGCCTCCCGTCGCGCCTGAAAAACAGCCTGTCCCCCTTTTCCGAACGCCTCAGTGTTTCACCCCTTCCTTTCGAATCACTTTTAGGAAGGTCATCGATAGAATTTTAAGGTCGAAAAAAAAGGACCGATGTCTTAAATAATCCTCGTCAAATCCCCCTCTTTATCGATAGGCCGAATCATGATCCGGGTGAAGAGACAGAAAACGCATGAAATGGTCCTCTCGGTAAACAAGGGCACGGAACCCCTCGCTGATACGGATGGTATAAAGACGCGTCCCCATGGGCCCTGTTTTCGACTGAACCATCTCCCAGCGTAAACCCTTGTCCTTGTACACCTCCATCCAAGAGAGTTGCTTGATTTTGCGCAACGTTCCCAGCACGCGGAGCGCATCTTCCTTTTTTAAGCTCAATAGGTCTTCTTGAAAGGTGGGGGCGTTCAGGTCCAGCAGGACCTTATCGGATCTTGGCACTCAGTTTCTCCAAATCGGTCTTGACCGGCCGATTTTTTCCCGCCCATGCGATGGCCTGATCAATGCGACCCTTTGCCGGCTCTTCATGCACCCATCGCTCACTATCGGGAATAATTTGGGCCGTTTTGATCAGCCACACCCCCTCCTCGATTCGCTCAATGAGCACCGTCCGTCCGGCGTACTCTTTGCCGATTGAAATTTGTCCGCTGGCGCCCACTGTCTTTACAGATTGCGTCTGCATCATTCACCTCACATTTTTGTACTTTTATGTTTTATGATAGCACAACAGCATGATTTGGTCTACCGATTCACAATCTATTCCTCTTTTTATGCCAATCTGCAGTCTCTTTAATGCCTTGATAATGAGGGACAAAAGGAATGAGAGACACATCCCAATAATCAATCTATTGTCAAGAATTAGGATGTGTCCCTGATTTTCTTGTGGGTTATCGTGCGGCGCCCAGCATGACCTTTTCGACCGTGCGATGACGGCCCCCTTCGGCATTCTCGGGAGGAAACGCTCGATCGCGCTTTTGGTCGGCTCATAAAGATCACAGTCCAAAAAGA
>CAYJWQ010000080.1:0-6702 GCA_964373895.1 uncultured Nitrospirota bacterium | reverse complement strand
CGCCCCGGAGCATACAATGGCCGCTAAACAAAACCTCTTCCACGTCGTGGGATAAAGGTGCAAGGTGAGTTTCTGGGAAGAGAACAGGTTGATGTCCCTAAAAGGGAAAGAAGAGGCGCTGCGGCATGTTATTAAAATGTCGGGGCAAGAACACCAATCGCTTGGCCTGGATGATCTTGAAAAAAGTGAGCGGTTGCAGAACGAGAGGCAGAAGGTGGTGGGGAAGATGAAAGAAGATGCCCTTCGGCAGATCCTGGAGCTTGCTAATCAACAGCGGCAGGCATGGGATATGGGAGATCTTGAAAAGGTGGAACGACTGCAGTCGGAGCGCCAAAAGCATATCGGAAGGATAAAAGAGGTTGATGATTTAATTGATCAGCAGATGATGCTTGCAATGCAAAGAGATACCTTCCGATCATTGATTTTAGAGATATTGGATCGCGATCGATCTCTGGAGAAGGCAATTCAGTCGGAGAGGGAAGCCGTGAGCCAGGAACTTTCGCAATTGCGGCAAGGGAGGGACGCCTTGTCCGCTTATTATCGCTCTGTTAAAGAGAGCCCTTCTATAAATTATGACAATACCGCCTGATAAACCCGAACTCTCTTCCACATTCTTTCCTGCTGATTTGAGGCGTTTTTAGCCTGTTTTCTATTGTTTTTAATAAGGGGTAAGTGTATGACCGACAAAGGCCCATCTATCTTCTTTGCGCCCCCAGATGGGATTGGTTCTGCCCAGCCGATTTCTCCCGATTCAAGGCGACGTCCGCCTCCAGAGGGAAGACGTCCGCCTCTCTCTACATTAAAAAAAGTAAAACCGGAGGAGCCAGAGGAGAAAGAAGAAGAAATAGCCGTGCTGGCTTCTCCTGGTAAGATTGATCGTTACGCCTAAACAAGCAACACCGTATCACCCTACCCCCTATTATCTCCCTGATTTATTAGCAGGTTTCGGAAAACACCTATCATGAGCAGTCTGTGAGTCTTGAAACACGTTCCTTCCTGACTATCCTACCGTCTTAGGCTTGACTATCATGCCGTCTTAGGTATATTGAACAGGTGCTTGTGAGCTCTTTATTAAGGAAATATTTCTATGGGAGATGTCGTTTATCATCTTGAGGTTGTTCCGAGTAAAAGTGGCAAGATGACCTTAAAGGTGAGGGGAGAGGGTGAGCCATTTAAGGCATTCCACAGCCTCTATGACCCGGAGGCGGAGGCGCGTGCGATGGTGAATGCCTTCCAGTTTGATGGTACGGGTCTCCTTGTTGTTATGGGCCTTGGGCTTGGCTATCATGTGTGGGAGCTTTATCATCGGTTTCCGTCCACCCAGATGGTGGTTGTGGAGGTGGTGCCGGATATCTATGAAAAGGCTAAAACATACGGGAAGATTTCCGACCTTTTAGAAAAGGTGACTTTCATGGTTGGGAGCCCGGTTCATACCTTGATAAGGGACATTATGGAAATACAAAGTAAACCGGGTATGTCCCCCATTACCATATTCAATTTCCCGCCAGCAGTGTCACTCTTTAATCAGTATTACGGCCATATTGCCCTCTCCACGTTAAAAAGCAGGGCGACCAGGTCAGAGGAGAAGTTGCTCTATCCTAAGTTTAAGGGAGATCAGCTCAAGATATGCCTTGCAGATTTAAGTTATTTCCTCAATCAGGAGGTGGAAAAAGCCCTGCGTCGGCTTGGGCATACCGTCGTCAAAATTCGGATGAGAAAAGGAGAAGAGGCCGAGGTGATTGTTCGGAGAATGATGGACAATGTCCTCGATTTTAAACCCGATTTCATCCTTACGATCAATCATATTGGATTTGATAAACAAGGAGAGCTGACGAGGTTTTTTAAAACGATTGAAATGCCGGTGGCGTCATGGTATGTCGACAGCCCCAATCTTATCCTAAAGGCCCATGATAAGAATGTATCACCGTATGTCTCTTTGTTTATGTGGGATCGGTCGTATATTAAAGAATTAAAAGAGATGGGTTTTGAGGATGTAACCTATCTGCCTATGGCGACCGATGAGTTGTTGTTTAAGCCGATCAAGTTAAGTAAATCTGATATGAAACGGTATGCGGCGGACGTTGCCTTTGTTGGGGATTCGATGGTTGCGCCGACGCGAAAGTATCTGGATAAGGTTGCTCCGTCCCTCTATCCGCTTATCGGGAAAATGGCGGAGCGTTTGGTTGAGACGAGGATGACGTTTCCGGAGGTCTTAAAAGAGGTCTTAAAAACGCTTAAGGAAGATGAAGAGGGAGAGATTAAAGATTTCTCTGTCGAGCAGATGGTTGATTTAGAGGCGGCGACCCTTTGGAAAGCAACGCTCCTTTATCGCCTATCTTGTGTGAAGGCGCTCGAGCAATTTAAGCCGACCATCCATGGAGATGGAGAGTGGACCACCTTGTTGGGAAGCGCGTATAAGATCAAACCGAAATTACATTATTATCAACAGACTCCCCTGTTTTATAATGCCTGTGCCATCCATTTTAACGCGACGAACTTTCAGATGTTTGAAGCGGTGAATCAACGGGTTTTTGATGTTCCGGCCTCTGAACGTTTTCTGATCACAGACCATCAACCTGTTTTAGATGAGTTGTTTGAAGTGGGAAAAGAGATGATTGCCTACAATCATAAGAAAGAGATTCCGGAGTTGGTGAGATTTTATCTCCACAATCCGAAGGCAAGGGAGGCGATTGCAAGGAAAGGGAGAGAGAGAATTCTCAAGGAACATACCTATCTCCACAGATTAAACAGCCTGCTTGGTAAGATGAGGGAGCGCTATGGTTGATACCGATCGCAGCAGATTAGTTCACAAACTCTGATATAAGGGAGGCACAAACAATGACCGAGAGCGCAGACCATCCCACGTTGTTGGAAGCCGTTTCCACCGCTGTCAAGGAAGGCCAAAAATATGTAAAAGACTTGGAAAAAGAGTTAAGTGAGTGCGCCCGATTGCTAAGGGTGGAGCAATCGAGAGGGACGTTTACGAAGGTTTCAAACAACATCGATAGCATGAAGGCGCTGATGGAATTTGGAGACCAATTGAGAGATAGCCTTGCCAGGCTTCACAGGCCAGACATTTCGGGAGAGGATCTTTTATCCCAAAAGGAGTTTCTGAATGTGTTTCAGGCAATGGTCTCTGCTTTTGAGGCAAGGGACTGGGTTACGTTGGCCGACCTTATTCAGTATGAACTCCATCCTCTGGTTACACGAGGCATAGAAGATCTTGTGCTTCTTGAAACAAAATTGGAGAAGAAATAGTCGGTCAGCCTGACATTTCCAAGAGGTTTTTCAAAGGAAAGGAGAGGTAAATAGCCCCTCTTGCCAAAGAGGGGGAATGGCGCAAAATGACCCACACTCTTACACAAAGACCCCAAGAAAATATTTATTTTTGAACTAAAGTTTTTTTAAGAACATGCCGATACTACTATGAGGTAGTATCTTCGGATGGCATGCCAATGGAAATAAGTTCCTACGAAGCGAAAAATGTCCTGCGCACCTACCCAAAGCTTTTAAAATCAAAGAAGATCAGTGACAAGGATGTCAAGGAGCCGACGTCGTCAGGGAAAGACTTTCTTGCTATTTCTCTGGAAGCAAAAAAGCGGCTTGAAACAGCCACGCAACCGGTGAAAAAAGACGATCGTCCCGGCGAGATTCCTTCAAAATAAAGGTATAGGTTTAGGTTTTACACCCCCTGTCACATCACTCTCTTGAATTTTTCACGCAGTAAGGTTAATCTCTATCCAATCGGACTAAAACTTCTCTCTTTAAAAAAGTAGAAAGATCAAAGCGGTGCAGCCTCATATTCTCTTAATTCATTATGATCAATCAAAGGCGAATGAAATGATCCCTGATCTTATGAAACAGGGATATATCGTCTCCTCTTTAAGATGGGGATCGCTACCCCAGGAAAAAGTGATCATTGATGTTGTCCTTGCAGAAATAGGAGAGGTCTCTTTCCATAATATCTACAGATTCTTAAGGCGGCTTCGTTTAACCCACCCAACGGCTTGTATCATTCTGATGGGGGATGCGCTTGAGTCCAAAAAAAATGCCGCTTTTCTTCGAGCGGGTGTCTTTGATTTTATACAAAATCCTTTTTCGTTGAACAGAATACAGAAGGCGATCCGACAAGGATTAAAAAACCGTGAGCGACTTCTCGCCATATTACAACTTTCGGATCACCTTGAAGAAGCGAATCGAGATTTAAAAGAGGAGCGAGACCGGTTAAAATTATGGGGTGACGATTTAAGCCGCTTAAATAGCTTAAGCCAATCTCTATCGGAGCCGCTCAACATAGAGGGGGTGATTCAATCACTGGTGAAAAATCTAAATGGAGTGATTCCCTATGACATCGGTTGCCTTTATCTAGGAGATAAATGCCGTGCCTGGATTTCCCCTGAACTCGATCCGTCAGAGCCTTCCTTGAAGAATCTTTACCAGGAGGCGTTAAACGATGGGTTGGCATTTCTGATGCCAAACCAGATTTCGTCTGATACCGTGATCCTCAAAGGGGGGGCGGAAATTATTCTCCCCCTTGCGTTCTCGACGGAAAAACTGGGAATGCTCCGGTTAATCCGACGGTCTCATCGTCGGGTGGATGATTATCATCTAAAGATTCTTTCCATGCTTCGGATGTCTCTGATGCTGGCAATTCGGAATGCGGAGACGCACCGTAAGATCGAGGAGCTTGCCGTAAAAGATGACCTGACCGCGATCTTAAATCGGAGGGCTTTCCTGGAGACCTTACGGAGGGAATTTCGTCGGTCCAATCGTCACAATATCCCGCTTTCTCTGATGATAATCGACATTGACTATTTTAAGAAAGTGAATGATATTTACGGCCATCTTATCGGGGACAAAGTTCTCCAGGAAGTGGTATTGGTTTTAAAGAGGGGGATTCGGGAAATTGACGTCCTGGCCCGATATGGGGGAGAAGAGTTTGTCATTATTCTTCCGGAGACGCACCTCGAACAGCCGTTGTCCGCAGCCCGGAGGATTAAGACAATGGTTGAGGAGACCGATTTCAACATAGGGGGGAGCCCGATTCATCTGACGGTGAGTATCGGGGTGGCCAACTGTCCAGCCGCGGACATTCAGACCCCAGATAAGTTTTTTGATTTAGCAGACCAGGCCCTTTATATGGCCAAGCGCAAGGGGAGAAACCGCATCGAAACGCCTGCCACCGGAGAAGAAATGGAGAGATGGACGCATCATAAGGGTCAGTGAAGAGAAAGTGGATGCAAAGGGTGATGGAATCTTACCAGAGTGATAAAAGAGAATCTATCCGCGTATCAACGGAATGTCCCGCAATCTATCGGGTCGTTCTCTCGGAGGATGCGAAAATGTTGAGCCAGAGGAAGGACTCTATTTATCAGATTCCCTCGCTTCCCCTGATGGATAGCGCTGAAAATCTATACAGGCATGCGGAAGAGACCGATCCGGAAGTGGTGGATATGCTGCTTTGGCTTGATTGGAAGACGAGTTTTATCGTGAAACTGATGTTGCGGGAGCGTGACGCGGGGCGATTTCCTCATCAGGCGACGATCCTTAGTATTGGCGCCACCGGTTTTTTGTTTTATGCGACGGAAGCGTATAAACCTGAAATGTTGCTTGAATTTAATTTTATCCTGCCGGTCATTCCTTTTCGCGAAATGATTTTGACCGGGACCGTGGTTCGGTGCAATACGGTCATGGGAAAAGATTCTCTTTTGGGATATGAGGTGGGTGTAAGTTTAATCAGCGTTACCGAGGTGGACCGGGAGCACATGATTCGTTATGTGGTAAAACGGCAGATGCAACTGCAACGTGAGAGGCAAAAGTAAACAAGGGGGGGGAGAGGTTGTTTGACATTTTAGGGCGTCATGCTATTATCTTGACCAAAAGGGTACGGATGGTTATCATAGCGGTTCAATGAGGGAGCAGCAGATGCGGAAGGGTAATCGGGTATTAACCGCGCAACAGGTGGAGATTGACGGCAAATACACGGGGCAGGCGGTGGACTTAAGTGTCGTCGGCGTCTACGTCTCAACGCAGGTTTCATACCCGATCAATACAGTTGTCAACCTGAAGTTTCAGCTTATTCATCATCCGATTGAGGCCCAGGCAAAGGTGATCTATATTGATGAGGGGATCGGCATGGGGGTGCGCTTTCTTACATTAAAGCCGGAGGATGCCAAGCGTATCAGCGCCTATGTGGAGGCGGCCTCTCCGTCCCATCAGATACAGCCCAATGTCCGAAGAAACCAGATTCTCATTATTGACGACACCCATTTCTACCGGGAGGCGTATCAGCAGTATTTCCAGTCAGAAGGATTTTCTGTCCTGGTTGCCCAAAATGGTATTGAGGGATTAAGGGTCTTGCTCAAGGAGAGACCGGATGCGATTCTTTTGGATCTGATGATGGATGGAATGGATGCCTTTAAGGTGCTTCATATTATTAAGTCCCGTTCGGAGCTCAAGGGGATCCCTGTTTTTATCCTATCCGATAGAGGAACACAACAAGAGATGAACCGCGCCGTCGAATTGGGCGCGGCGGAACTGCTGATAAAATCAACTTCCACGCCGGACAAGGTTGGAGAAAAGGTCCGTGTGGCCCTGCAACAACGCTCGACGTTATTCTAACGGCCTTCTGAATTCGCCTGTCTAAAGAGCCGCGCCAAAATAACTTGCACAGTTCGGTAGCCAATCCATCCAGACTAGCGT
>CAYJWQ010000079.1:0-6827 GCA_964373895.1 uncultured Nitrospirota bacterium | reverse complement strand
CGTCGTTGCTCGTCGCTTACATACCAAAGGGTATGCGCGCTCCTTACGCCTAGCCAGACTGGCGGCTTAGCCACCTCACTTTTGTACAAGTTATTTTGGCGCGGCTCCTAACAGTCATTGCCAACGCGTCCTTTTTCTCCCTGCGCCACTTTTTAATTTCCTTCTCCCTCGAAATCGCGCTTGCAACATCGTTGGTTTCCTCAAAATAAACCAACTTGCTCACGTTGTACTTCTCCGTGCTAACACCCTGCACCGTCTTATTTTTGTGTTCATATATGCGCCATTCAAGGTTGTTGGTAACGCCTACATACATTGCTTTGTTATTCCAGTTGGTTAGCAGATAGACAAAGTATCTGTGTTCTTGGGGCACACGATTTCTCCCTTCGGTCGAAATGAAAAAACCATCGCAATGACAGTACCCGTCCGTTGAAATGACAATACCCGTTGCGTACATTGCCGATCATTGCCGTCCAGATTAGAATTGTAAAAAACCTAATTTGGACAAGAGTGAGTTTCATCATAGAATAAACCGATGCCCTAACATTTATAAGTACCGTTGACTCAAAATATACGAGAATCCTGCCATCGATAATACGCGACCAATGTGCAGGGGTCTTGTATCTCGGATCGGGTCGCCATTCCAATGAATTCCGAAGGAGAAAAGAAACAAAGCGCTTGATGGCCGAATTCATCTATTGTAAAGGATTTGGCCTCTTCGCATCGAACCGCTGCAAACAAGGCAATCCGCGCAGCCAAAATACCTGCCTCCGGCGCAACACAGCCCATTGAGAGCATGTCATCCGGCTTACACAACAATCCCGCCTCCTCCCTTAATTCCCGAATCGCTGCGGCCTGCGGATCTTCTCCATCTTCCAGAAAACCCCTCGGGATCTCCCAGGAATGGACATCAATTGTATGGCGGTATATCTTAATTAAGCCGAGTTTTGCTGATAAAACCGGCAAGACCGCCACGCCAGAAACAAGGCGGTCAGTTTTCCTCTTAGGTGAAACAACCAGGTAATCGTCCACATGCTGCTTTGCGCCAAAACTAATATTATCGAAAAACACGTCAAACTGGCTATTTTCACAAACCACTTTCCGATGATGAAGAACAAAATCAGGCGGCTTGCTGCTCATACCGATATGCCTGTCTCTTTAACACGCCCTTCGAACCGATCTGCGAGCATTTCAGCGAAGGCAAAGGAGGCCGTAAAGGCCGGTGAAATGGCATTCAACACATGAAGAGAGGTCGTTGTCTGCTCTATAATGTAATCCATTTCCAGCCGCTTACTTTTGATATTCACTAATTGAGGTCGGATACCGACCTTGTGAGACAAAGCAAGATCGTTGGAGGATAATTGAGGCACAAGACGGCGCGCGGCCGTTAAAAAATTGGGCTTATAATACTTCTTTAATTCGGTATGCAGTAATTGCCTGAAATTCTGATGGTTTTGAAGATACATCCCCACGATTTGTCGTCCAATCTCATAAGCCTCGGAAAATTTGATACCCGTTAGAATTCCGTAATTCTGTCTCCCAAACGCAGGAATCGCCGTGGGACCGACATAGACATCTCCACTGATAACCCGCGTCAGATGAACCCCCAAAAATGGAAGAGAGAGATCGGGGACAGGATAGATGTTACTTCGCACCAAATAGTTCTTATCCGCGCGAACTCTATAGTAAATCCCTTTGAAAGGCAATAGGGTGTACTCCCCCGCAAGCCCCATTTTTTTGGCAATAATATCCGCATTGGCCCCCGCGCAGTTGAACATAAATCCGTACGGATACCGACTATACCGGGTATCAATACACCTTGCGTTTGGGTCAATCTCTCTGACCTCTTGATCCATAACGATCGTAACGCCACGTCCAGCTAATAATTGGCCCAGCTTTTGTACAACCGCCAAACTATCGATAACCGCCGTATCAGGACAATAAATTCCTTCCCTGTATGGGTTGGCATAGGGTTCTATTTTCTTTATCTCTTCTTCATTAAGGAGCTCGGCCCGAATATCGTTTTGTTTCGCGTTTTCCAATAACATTCCAATGCCCGGAAGATCGCCCTCACAAGTTGCAATAATAATTTTTCCAGACTTTCGGCAAGGGATATGATGCTCTTCGGCAAAGGCACGCATTCGGGCCGCGCCGCGAGAGCAGACCTTTGCCTTGAGGGATCCCGGCTTATAGTAAATTCCAGAATGAAGGACACCGCTGTTCCTGCCGCTGGCATGCATCCCCAGTGAGGTTTCCTTTTCCATGATAGCAATTTTGCTATCAGGATATCGCCTCACCAATTCATCAGCGAGGGTTAAACCGATAATGCCGGCACCCACAATAACGAAATCATAAGCCGTTTTTACAGGGAGAATATTCAATGAGCGGGGATGCCCCTTAGACGTTGCCGTATCGGGTGTTTTTGATCATCGTATACCCCTTAATCAGTTCCTGGATGCCGTTGTCAAGGGAGCAGACCGGCTTATAGCCTGTCCTTTCTATCTTCTCATTCGAGACGATGTAGTTTCGTTTGTCTGGATCCTCGTGCAAAGGCGAGTCCATAATGACAAAATCAGGCAGATGCCTTTGAATGGCCATGCAAAGTTCCAGTTTAGAAATATTCGCCTCGGAGAGGCCCACATTATAAATCTGTCCCTTCATCTGATTAAAATTCTCAATGGCATGCAAAAAGACCCTCATGACATCCCGAACATGGATAAAGTTTCGCTTAAAGTGGCTCTCAAAAAGCACAATAAATCGATCATACACCGCTCGATAGGTGAAATCGTTGACCAATAGATCAATACGCATCCTGGGAGACATCCCAAAGACGGTGGCCAAGCGGAAACTGATTGCATTCTCATGGCCCATCAATCTCTTTTCCACCTCTACCTTATCTTTTGCGTAAAGCGACAAGGGGTTAAGCGGCGATTCTTCATTACAATAATTATCTTTATCGCCAGACCCATATGCGCTGTTTGTCGTCGGCATTAATATCCGCTGCTCCTTACTCATATTCTTCAACAAAAGGTAGATGGCATCTTTGTTCGTCGTGGTCGCCCCAATGGGGTTGCGATTGCACAAGGGGGCCCCCACCAAAGCAGCGAGCGGGATGACCACGTCCGCTTTCTTAAGCAGCGGAAGGAGGGTCGCCTCAACACGAATATCCCCCCATGCTACATGGAAATTGGGATGGAAACAGACATGCGCAAGACTGTTCTGACCATACAGGAAATTGTCTAAAACAGTAACCGTATGGCCTGCGTTAAGTAACTCTGGAACCAAAACAGATCCAATATAACCTGCCCCACCTGTAACCAATATGTTGTATCCTTTGTAGGTCATTTTAAGACGCTCCTGTTTTTAGTAAAAAGGCCGCCGCATGATAATCCTCCGGGATGCCAATATCAATAAAGTCGCCGGCAGAGATAAAACCATAAAAACGGCGCCCCGCGTCACATAAATGGGGGAAGAGATCGTCTTCTATGGAAAACGCGTCCCCTGCGCGCCATTTTTCATTAAAAAGCGCCACTTTGTTTGTAAGATAGACGCCACCGTTAATGAGAAGGTTCGTTGCATTTTTTACCCTTGGTTCAAATGCCAGAATGCGCCCTTCCTCATCAAGTTGGACGCCGCTGTATCGCTGATTAACCGCCACATTTCGAAGACCGATTGTAACGTCCGCACCTTTCTGTTGATGAAAAGAGCTGATCAAATGAAGGTCTACCTCAAAATAGGTGTCACCATTTAATATGAGGAACGGGGCTAAATGACCCATCTCCCTTATTGCAAGTAGAACGCCCCCCCCCGTGCCACAGGGCCGATCTTCCACCACATAGACAATCTCTTTTCCCTTATATTGATTCCCAAAATAACGTGAAATAATCTGCCATTGATAACCAACAGAGAGGATAAATCGCTCAACACCCTGGGCAATCCAATAATCCAACTGGTAGGAAAGAAAAGGGCGGCCATGAATGGGCGCCATCGGCTTTGGAAGATCGGAGACGACCGATCTTAACCGCGTTCCCATCCCCCCAGCTAAAACAATGGCTTCCATACCCCATCTATGTTACAAGACGCGTGATCACGTCATGAAAATATTCTATCTTATCAGAAATATCATGCGGGAAATTCCCGACAAAAAAACCGCGATCATGGGCAATATTCGCATTCTTTATCCTGCCCACACGCTTGTAATCAAAATGTCGGATGACATCATGCCTAAGGAAATTCCCTCCCGTGATAATACGAAAACTAATTCCTGCATCTTTAAGACCCTGCATGACCCTTGCGCGATCTATAGAAAACCGCGGATTTAAGATAACCGTAAACGCAAACCAGGAGCTCTTCCCATGCTCACGCTGTATGATAAAACGATCATCTCCAGAAAATAATTTTGTAAACAGCGCGGCGTTCTTGCGCCGAATTTCAACCATACGATCCAACTTTTTAAGTTGTTCAATCCCAATGGCCCCGGAAAGCTCAAGTGGTCGCGCGTTATAACCAGGCAAGATAAACCGATAGGCCTCATAAAAATCGTCACTCCGCTTTTTATATATCTTGGTATCGGCGGGAACATCCCGCGTCCACCCATGCGCCCGCAGCGAACGGACAAGATGGTATATCTCCTCATCCCCCGTAACAATAATGCCCCCCTCCATCGTAGAGATATGATGGGAGTAGAAACTGCTAAATGTCCCAATGTCCCCGAAGGTACCACAGGGCTTCCCGGCAAGCTCGGCCCCCATCGATTCACAATTATCCTCAAAGAGATACAGGTCATGTTCGTCGCAAAATTTTCTAAGGAGATCAAGCGCACAGGGATTGCCCAGGATACTGACCGCGACCACCATCCGAGTCTTCGGGGTCAAAGCCTTCTTGAGATAGGAGATGTCCATGTTGAGCGTTTCCAGCTCAACATCAAGGAACCTAAGCTTTAAACCATATTGTTGAAGAGGATAATAGGTCGTCGCCCAAGAGATCGCGGGGACAATGACTTCATCGCCCCGCTTTAGGGGACGTCTCTTTTTGTAAAAGAGGGCAGCCAGCCCCACCAAATTCGCGGACGACCCGGAGCTAACCATCGTGGCATACCTGACGCCAAACTTCTTACAAAAATGGGCCTCAAATTCGCCCACGCCCTCACCCATGGTAAACCTGCCGCTATCAATCACCCGATGCATGGCCTCAATCTCTTCTTTCCCCCATGAAGAAGCGGTTAAATCGTAGTACATGGCACCTCCCCTATTTCTTACACAATTCTCTAATGGCGAGAGAAATTTTTTCTACATTAGGATAGATATATTGCTCCAATGTATAACCCGCAGGCGTAGGGATATCGGGCATTCCAATGCGACGGATCGGGGCCTTTAAGTAATGAAACCCCTTTTCCGCAGCCAGACATCCAATCTCCGCGCAGACCCCCCCCATGGCCCAACCCGTGTCGACGACCAAAAGCCTTCCGGTTTTACTAAGCGATTCAAAAATAATCGCCTCATCCAATGGCTTGATGGTCCTTAAATCAATCACATCCGCCGTTATATTTTCTTTAGCCAATTTATCCACGGCCCTAAGAGACATCTCCAGGGTATGAGAAGAACCCACAATGGTCAGGTCTTTTCCGCGCCGACGATACACCCCCTTACCTAACGGGATCGTGTAAATTCCCTCCGGAACAACCCCCTGCTGCTTCATTAACCAGCGGTGTTCAAAAATAAGCACAGGGTTATTATCCATAATGGCCGCCAGCATTAATCCCTTTGCGTCATGGGGCGTACTTGGCATCACAATTTTTAAACCAGGCACCCCTAACAATAATCCCTGTATCGCTTGAGAATGCTGCGCGCCAGATCCCCAACCCCGACCAATCGCTGCCCAAATTACCATGGGAACCGTTGTCTGCCCATTATCCATATAAGTAAATTTAGCCGCATGACTTACCAACTGGTTAAAACCAAGCAATATAAAATCAGGGCGATTGTGCATATAGACCGGCCGCATTCCATTCATGGCAGACCCCACACTAACGCCTGTCATGGCTTCTTCGGACAGGGGAGTATCAAATACCCGATCATGGCCGAATCGCTCCGGAAGGCCTTTGGTTGTTCCAAACATTCCCCCTGGATCATCAACCCCCTGGCCAAGAACAAATACCGTTGAATCATTTTCCAATGCCAAGGCAAGGGCCTCATTGATGGCTTTGGCATAACCCAGTATCCGTCCCTCCGATGGATCGGGGACATCATAAACAAGAGAGTTCACTAACCCTTCATCCCACGGCATAGATACGTTCCTCCTCTGTTTATCGAGCCCTATGTGCTATAAACGTGATCATAGAGATCTCTTTCCTTCGGAACAGGGCTGGAAATGGCATAGACAAACGCCTCTTGAATCTCAACATCAATCTCCTTCTCCATCTGCTCTTTTTTGGCGCCATCAAGATAACCTAATTCCACGAGAAAATCATAATACATTTGAATAGGGCAAAATGCTTGCCATTCCTTCACCTCTGCCACCTCACGGTAACCTGAAGAAGAGTCATCCCCTGCCCCACCATGCGCCCGCCAGCGATAAGTCTTGGCTTCTATAAAAGAAGGGCCCTCCCCGCGTCGAGCGCGTTCTACCGCAACTCTCGTTGCTTCATACACGTCAAGGATGTTGTTCCCATCCACACACACACTCGGCAAACCGAAACCTTCTACCCGTTTGTATATCTCTACGGACGGCTGACGTGTTTCTAATGATGAGCAGACAGAGAAAAAATTGTTCTCGCAAAAGAAGACCACTGGCAATTTTTTAAGGGCAGCGAAGTTTAAGCTCTCGGAGGT
>CAYJWQ010000078.1:0-6865 GCA_964373895.1 uncultured Nitrospirota bacterium | reverse complement strand
ACCCCGTGCCTTCTCCTGGAGCCGCTGATAAATCCCCTTGACCTGCATCGCCACAACAGACAGCGACGCCCGATTATCAATCACCTCATCGACCAGTTTGGATTTTTCATCCAATGGCATTTGGGCATCAATCCGCCGCTCGGCCTCCTCTTTTGAAAGGCCATCGCGTTTGACTAAGCGCCCAATCTGGGTGGCCCGATCGACATAGGCGAGCAGGACCCAATCCATCTCCCGATAGACGGCGGTTTCAATCAAAAGGGGGACATCAAAGATTATGACCGCCCCTTTGTCGCGTGAGAAAATCTCCCGTTTTCTGGCCTGGGCAATGTCAAACACATGGGGGTGAACTAAAAGGTTGAGTCTGGCCCGTTTTCCGGCATCGGCAAAGATGATCTCGCCGAGACGCTTGCGGTCAATCTCACCCGCAGAATCGAGTATGGTCTCCCCAAAAATCTCAACAATCGGTTGATAGGCCAACCCCGTTTTTCGGATTACCTCGTGGGCAATCTCATCGGCGTCGATAATGTAGGCCCCGACTTCACGAAGGAATTGGGAGACGGCGCTCTTTCCACTCGCAACCCCACCTGTTAATCCCACCCAGATCATATAAACCTTTTACTAACAGGCTGTTGAAAAAGTCCATCTGCTTTGTTCTCGGTCCCTCGGAGATCCTCATGTACCTTACTTAGTACGCTGCGGTCTCCTCGGTACCTGCGGCCTCGCATCTGGAACTTTTTGAACAGCCTGCCCATAAAACAAGTTCTTCAACAACCTACTACGTCCTTATCTTTGCGGTCGTACTTCCCGCTGCCTAAGCTTTATTCGAATCGTGGCGCCGGTAAAGTTAAAACTTTTACGGAGTTGATTTTCGATATAACGAAGATAGTGATCGGGAATGCCTTTAGGGGCGCTGGCAAAGAGGACAAAGGTGGGGGGACAAACGGCAGCCTGCGTAATATACCGGAGGCGGATCGGCCTTCCCTTGTAAATCGGCGGAGAACGCTCTTCCACAACCTTTTCAAAAAAGCGATTTAAATCCCCCGTGGAGACGCGGGTATGGATTCCCTGATAGACGGCGTCAATCCGCTTGAAAATGCGCCCCACCCCTTCTTTTTTTAATGCCGAGATAAACTCCATTTGGAGATCGTGGACAAAGGGGAATCGGACGGCCATTTGATCGATGAGTTTCGTCCTTTGCGCCTCATCTAAAAGATCGGATTTATTCACCAGAAAAATCAATCCCGTTCCCGCATCAATAATCAGCCCGGCGATCTTGGTGTCTTGCTCGGTCACCCCTTCCTCGCCATCTAAGAGCAAGAGGGCGATTTTTGATCGCGAGAGCGCCTCTTTGGCGCGGGTCACACTGTAGAACTCTACCCCGTCGCTAATCTTTCCCCGCCGACGAATCCCCGCCGTGTCGATAAAGCAATAAGGCCTGTCACGGTAGGTGACATAGGTGTCAATGGTATCGCGCGTGGTGCCAGGGATGGCGCTTGTGACTAAGCGTTCTTCTTTAAGAATGGCGTTAATCAGAGTGGACTTGCCCACATTAGGACGGCCCAGCACGGTCACCGCTGGCACCTCTACTGGAGCAGCGTCTTGTTCGATCACCTCCATCCTGGGATAGAGGGCATCTAATAGATCACTGATTCCCTCGTGATGCTCCGAAGAGATCGGATAAAGGGAGTTCACACCGAACCGATAAAATTCAGCAAGGCGATCAATCCCCCGTCCCTCTGCCTTATTGATCAAATAGTAGATCGGCTTTCCACTTTTGCAGAGTATCCGGTGGATCTCTTCATCGAGCGGGGCGATGCCTTCTCTCGCATCCATCATAAAAAAGATGACATCTGATTGCGCGATGGCGACGTCCGTCTGATACGCTACCGATCGGGATAGATTTCCCCCCTCTTCTCCCTCAAGACCAAGAGGGAAAAGTCCTCCCGTATCAATGACCGTAAACCGACGATCCTGGTAGCGGCCGCACCCCTCGTTGCGATCGCGGGTAATCCCCGGCTGATCCTGAATAATCGCCTGCCGCCGACCGACCAGTTTGTTAAACAGCGTGGACTTCCCCACATTGGGACGGCCGACAATAGAAATAACGAGACGTTCCAACTCTCTCATAGCCTCCTTTCAGAAATCTTGTTTTTGGCGACAATCTCCCGCCATATTTGGGGGAGCGATTCATCCAGGACCTTAAAGTTATGGGTGGCCACAAAGGTCATCCCCTGATAGAGGTTGATCTTGAATTTCCCCCTGCCGTACGTCTTGGCAAGGTAGGCCATCAATTCCTCCTCTTTCATCATATCGGCAATCTGGGCTGTCGTTCGCTCTTCGAGTTCATTAAAAACCACGATCATACCGACCTTCTCCTCCACTAAAATTTTGATGGAGGACTCATGGAAAATCTCCTGATATTTCGCCTTCATTACCGAGAGCTCTGGCGCGCCGGTGGATGCCGTCCGTCGAATCTTTCGGACATATTCCTTAAACATCTCCCAAAGCCAGCCGGAAAAAAGATCGTCCATCACTCCCTCCTATTGGAGCGTTTCACTAAAAGGTTGTCATCTCGACCGAAGGGAGAGATCTTACTTAACAGGCTGTTCTCTATAAGATTTCTCGCTTCGCTTCGAAATGACATTTTGTATCTGTTTTCCTGAAACGTTATACTACGTCGTTAATCGCTTATAGACCCGGGGAAGCACCATCGGCAGGCTCTCCACCCGATCGATCACCGTGTAGGCCACATCGCCATACATCCCTTTTAAGTATTCCTCTCCCCTGGAATCCACCGTCACGCAAAAGGGGTGTATCCCCATCCGCTTGGCCTCTGCAAGGGCCATTTTCGTATCGGCCACGGCGTAAGAGCCGGTATAATCTTGATCCAATGGACGTCCATCGGAAAGCAGAATCAGCAGTTTCATCCGGGCCCGCTCCGCGGAAAGCTTCATCGCGGCATGGCGGATCGCCGTCCCATCCCGATTTTGGAGTCCCGCGTCAACCGATCCGACCCGTCCATCCGTGGCGGCATGATACGGTGTATCAAAATTCTTTAAGATATAAAAACGGACCGCATCCTTCCCCTGACCTGAAAACCCATAGAGGGCAAAGGCATCCCCCACGGCATCCACGGCCCTGGAAAGGAGGATGAGGGCCTCTTTCTCCACCTGTAGAATACTCTTTCCCCGGCCCGAAAGCTGCTGTTTCGTGGAGCCGCTTAAATCGACTAAGAAGGCGGCCGCCACACTGCGCTCCTTTTTCTGGCGATGGATATAAACCCGCTCATTCGGGGTCTGCCCCAATCGGGCCGAGACCCGGGCCTCTAAAAGGCGATCGAAATCGATCTCATCTCCCTGGACCTCCCCCTTGATCCGCACCAGCCCCTGCGGGCGAAGCCGTTCAAAGACCGAACGCAGCGAGGCGATCAGACCGCGATATTCGTCCAGAGGTGTGCTGACGGTCCCTTCAACCACCTCCTCCACCACCTTGCACCATCCGGCGCGATAATCTCCCATTTCACAATCCCACTCATCGTAGAGAAACGGCCTCTTGTAAATGGCGCGATGGGTGGCGTCCGTGGAAAATCGCTCCATCAATCGATCCGTCAGGGGCGCCTCGGCGAGCGTCTCGACCGTGACCTCTCCGCCCCGGATGGCCGCCGCAATTGTCGATTCCACCAGATGGTTTGCCACATCCACCCCGGCCTCCCGTAATTTCTTCGCAAATGCCTGGGCCCGATCCCCTACGAGCCGGCTGGCCGTATCGACCCGCCTTGGGTCGATTCTGCCTCGTGGGAAGAGGCGAAGTTCACCCCCTCTCCCTTGGCCTCTTGCCTGCTCCCCGCGCCCCTCAAGGGGCTCCATCTCTTTCGTGAAATCCGGCAGGACCTGGTCCGAAAGGAGATCATAAACCGACGCGGCCGCCTTCATGGAAGTGACCACCGTGGCCTCCATAAATTGAACGGCCCCCATTCGCTGGCAGGCATCAAACAGGGTCGGCTGAAGCTCCGTCGGAATCGGCTCTTTGGTGCGCCCCGCGATGGAGATCTGGCAGAGGAATTCGCTGATCGCCTCCCGCGGTGGGCGGCCTGCTATCGGAGGACGCGCGGCAAGATCGAGCTCGCGCATCCGGTTCATCGGGCCGGCCAGACCGGGATAGGCGCTTCGGAGGCGAAATTCAATCCTCGCCCCCTCGGCCATCTCAAAAAGGCTTTGGATGAGATATGGGTTCGGAAAGAGGCTTAAAAATCCGGCCAGGGTCATCGATTCAGGGGAAAGGGCATTCTCCTTTTGATACCTCTTCTGAATCTTCTCGATCAGAGGGGGCATGTCAACGTTCAGACCAAACGTCCCAAACTCCAAAAAACCCGACTGATAGGCAACAGCCACCTTGTACCATTCAAAGTTCTGCGCATCTTCTGAAAAATGTCGGATGTGGGATGGAAGGTAGATGGTATAGCCGTCGGTGGCAGGCGGGTCTTCTTCATTGGCGGTCGGTGCAATCGCAACGGCCTGACCAGAGAGCGCCTCGGCAAAGAGTTTGAGTGTCCGAGAGACAGAAGAGAGTGCAACCCCTCCTTTCAGTTGCGATGCCGCGTCACGTGCCGATCTTGATTCAAAACTAAAAAAAGCATGCGCGGCCGAGGTATCCTGCTTGAACAGGGCAATCCCCTGATTAATCCAGGACGAAAACTGGGTGGCCGCGGATTCTGGATTGGAAAGCCCTAACCCCTTTACGATTTTGGGGGCGTTTAAGAAAAACCCCGCCGCAGTTTCGGGGGCAAACCGCGCCATCTCAATTGCCCGCGTAAGAAGCGTCTTTTCTAATCGCAATGGCTGGCAGGCGTTCAGAGAAATCATTGCCCCAGAGAAGAGCTTCTCGGCAAGAGCGGGCGTATGATTTGCCACCTCATCGGTTAAGTCGAGCAGAAGAAGCCGCTGTTCGCAAGAGGGAATAGCCGAGAAGAGATCGGGTCCCTGCCGCATGAAAAGAAGCGCCGAGAAGAGCTTGGCCGAGGCAAGTTTCATGGCAATTTCCACCCACTTTGAAAGATGGGCAACAGAGAGAAAAAGAAGGATTTTTGGGGTGAGGGCAAAATACTCCACCGCAAGCATCCGATCCTTCTGGCCTAAGGCCACCCCTTGCTCCACCCACCTTTGCATCTGTTCATCCGAGAGGGTACCGGCAGAGAACAGGTCGGGGGCGTATTGGTAATACGCCATCGCCAAGTCCGCCTCGGTGAGGGCCATTCCCCGCTTGATAAATTTCTCTCGTCTCGTGCGATCTTGCATCTTTGAGAAGACTTCCGAACCCAGTTTAAAAAATTTAATCCCCATGGCGCCGGAGCGGCGGGCGATGGCAATCCCCATCCCCACCCAACCGGGCAGCTCTTCCGGCGAGATAATATGAAGTATATCCGGAACAACGCGCAGATACTCGGCAGCCGCCTTCACCGAAAAGTCCGAAAGGATTAAACCTAGATCTAAAACACCTTTTTGTGAGGCAGCCGGAATTTTCTCAAAACCGGCAATCAAGGCACAAATCTCGTCATCGTCCAGTGTAGCCTCAAACATAACCTGGATGATTTCGGCGGGTGTTTTTCTTTGCATCTCACTTCTCATGATACGCCCATTCTGGGTCTGCGGGATTCTCCAGGTAGGCGGCAGTTAAACAATTACAGACTCCTGGCAGTGGATCATAACGACCTGTTGGAATGATTCTAAGTGTATTTTTCAAGACTTGTTTGCCCCCCCCCCCCGCGCGGGGCACCGAACATAAAGCTATCCGGCACGCGTTCTTTGCACGTCCGTGTTCAGGGTCAGACTGTGTGAAAGCTCCTTTCAAAAGATACCACGTTTGATATAATGACTCCAGGAAAAAACATTGAAAGGAGTAATTGTGTCCTATATTGCAGGAGTCAGCAGGGATCAAGTCGTATTATTTCCCGATGCCATCGATGATTATCTAACGGAAGAGAATCCTGTCCGGTTTATAGATGCCTTTGTAGAACATATGGGCCTTCGCAAGTTGGGATTCACAAAAGCAGAACCTGCCAAAACCGGCCGTCCCGGTTATGAGCCGAAAGATTTACTGAAGCTGTATATTTATGGATACAAAAATCGGGTTACATCCAGCCGTCGACTGGAGCAGGAGACCCATCGCAATATGGAAGTGATCTGGCTTTTAAGAAGATTGCGGCCGGACTTCAAGACCCTATCGGACTTTCGAAAAGAAAATGTGAACGTGTTTAAGTCTGTCTTTCGTCAGTTTACCCGACTTACGCAGTTTAGTTAAAAACCGCTTCTTTTTTTTTGATTTTTTCGTAACATTTAAAATGAAAACCCTTTAGATTCAAGCTGTCCATTTTTTAAAACCCTCCTTTTCCCTGAAAATAGTGTATAATAATGTATACCTATATTGACAGCCCTCTATGGACGATGGTACACTCTGCGTATGTTCATACGAGAATCCAGCAGAACTGTTGGAAAAAAGAGATATGCCTATCTGACCCTCGTCGAGTCTGTGCTCACGCCCAAGGGACCCAGACAACGCGTCATTCTCTCTCTTGCCCCACTAACGCTTCCCAAAAAAGCGTGGCCAGCGTTCGTCGAGATGATTCAACGAAGACTCGCTGGCCAACAGACCCTCATGAAGGAAAAAACCGCACTGATCAGTGTGGCCGATCAGGCTGTAGAACGGATACGACGCAAAGGAAGAATCAAGGCCAGCGTCACGCCCAAAACCGATTCGGCACAGGTGAAGCTCGACACGCTACAGGTGACATCCCCACGTCTGCTGGGGCCCGTGTATATGGCACTCCATTTTTGGAACAAGCTGTCTATGAACGATCTGCTACGACAAT
>CAYJWQ010000077.1:3097-6869 GCA_964373895.1 uncultured Nitrospirota bacterium | reverse complement strand
TCGTTAGGCCCATAACACCTGCGGAGTCAAGTGTGGGTAAAGACCAGCCCCTTGCGGGAGGGGATAAAGGGGAGGCGGATTCTTTCTATACCGGACATCTTTCATCATCACATGCCTTCAAATCCCCCTTCCCCCTTTTTCTAAAGGGGGGATCGATAGGATTGGTACTTGTTTGAGACAGAAACGGGCAACTAAAACTTCAGAGGAGAAGACGCTACTCCTTGTCTCCACTTTAAAAACTGGGGGTGGGCAAGCTTGTGTGATAGTGTGATAGCCTAATGAAAGATAAACAGAGGATTGAGATGGTTCAAAGAATAATGGATGATCGGCTTGGCATGGAAGACGGGGCTATAGATCCTCGAGGGTGTCTTCCGCTATCAGGTCGCCCAACGTCTCTTCTTCGTCTTGGGCAAGCAGGGTTGCGATGCTTTTTTGAAGTTGCTTCGCCTCTTCCCACGATTCCGAGAAAATCAGGGCTTCGGTATAGGAGGAAGAAGGGCCAAGCCTTGCCTCGGAATAGTGCGCTTGAAGGGTTTCTAAATGGGAGATTTCTCTAAACCGTACCCAAACGGCCGGCCGGGTTCGGGCAGATAACGCGGGGTCCACCAATTCAGGGCGATCGGTGAAACGATACCAGTAGAGGAAAAACTCATGAAGCCCCTGTTCCTCATCATCGGGAGGAACTTGCGTGGCCATGACCGTCTGAACTTCCGCCTTCACGTTCTCTCCTTACCGCAGCGACAGCGCGTTTTAAACCGAGGCGTGGTGGGTGGTATCGGCCTTTTTCCCCTGCTTTTCTCTCTTCTCGTTCAAGAGGGCCTGCGCTGCGGAAAGACGCGCAATCGGCACCCTGAAGGGAGAGCAGCTAACATAGTTGAGCCCAATCTGATGGCAGAAGATGACGGAGCTTGGGTCCCCGCCATGTTCTCCACAGATGCCCACCTTCAGTTGTGGGCGGGCAGACCTCCCCTTCTCCACGCCGATCTTCATGAGCAATCCCACCCCCTCTTGATCAATGGCGACAAAGGGGTCCTGATCGAATATTTCCTGCCGGATATATTCTGGCAGGAACCGGCTGGCATCATCGCGGGAGAGGCCGAAGGTTGTCTGCGTTAAATCGTTGGTTCCATACGAAAAGAATTCTGCCTCCCTGGCAATCTGATCGGCCAGGAGGGCCGCGCGGGGGAGTTCAATCATGGTTCCAATGGTGTAGGAGATTTTCTGCCGATAGCGCCCCATCGCCTCGTCGGCGGTTTCAACGCAAAGCCTCTTTAGCTGTTGAAACTCCTTGACATGGCAGACCAGCGGGATCATGATTTCCGGAAAGACTTTTGTTTTTCCTTTCGCCAGTTCGCATGCCGCTTCGAAGATCGCCGTTACTTGCATCTTGTAGATTTCAGGATAGGTGACGCCGAGTCGGCAGCCGCGATGCCCCAGCATCGGATTAAATTCGTGCAGCCGCTTATTTTTTGATCGGAGCGTTTCCACCGGGACATTCATTTGATGAGAGAGCGCCTCTAAGTCTTCCCTGGTTTGGGGAAGAAATTCATGGAGGGGGGGATCCAGGAGACGAATGGTCACGGGATAGCCTTTCATCTCCTTGAATATGCCGATGAAATCTCCCTTTTGCATCGGAAGGAGTTTGGCCAGCGCCCGCTGTCGCTCTTCGAGGGTGTCTGCGAGAATCATCTCTCGAACCGCCCCGATACGTCCTTCCTCAAAGAACATATGCTCGGTGCGGCAGAGGCCGATTCCTTCCGCGCCAAATTGGCGGGCGACACGGCTGTCACGCGGGGTGTCGGCGTTGGCGCGCACCTTTAAGGTTCGAATGGCGTCGGCCCATCCCATGAGCGTTTTAAAGGCGCTGCTTAGCTCCGGCTGGATCAGGATGGCCTTGCCGATAATGACCTCCCCCGTCGATCCGTTTAAGGTGATGTACTCTCCATCATGGACCGTGATTTTTCCAACGCTAAATTGTTTCTTTGCCTCGTCCACGACAATCTCGGCGCAGCCTGCGACACAACATTTCCCCATGCCGCGGGCGACGACGGCCGCATGCGAGGTCATCCCGCCACGCCCTGTAAGAATCCCTTCCGCCACATGCATTCCGCCAATATCCTCTGGAGAGGTCTCCGCCCGCACCAGGATCACTTTTTCGTGCCGTTCCGTCATGCGTTCCGCCTCTTCAGCGGAGAAGACCACCCTCCCAATCGCGGCGCCGGGAGAGGCCGGAAGCCCTTTGGCGATCACCTGAAGTTTTGCCTTTGGATCGATCATTGGATGGAGGAGTTGATCGAGGGAGAGCGGGTCAATCCTTAAGAGGGCCGTCTCCCTGGTAATGAGTTCTTCTTTGACCATGTCCACGGCGATTTTCACCGCGGCCGCGGCGGTGCGTTTTCCCACACGGGTCTGGAGCATATAGAGCTTCCCCTGCTGGACGGTGAATTCAATATCGAGCATATCGCGATAATGACGCTCCAGCTTTTTGTAAATGGACTTCAATTCGCGATCAACGGCAGGAAGCCGGTTTTTCAAGGCGTCAATCGGCAATGGCGTGCGAATTCCGGCGACCACGTCCTCTCCTTGCGCGTTAAAGAGGAATTCTCCAAAGAATCGCCGTTGGCCCGTGGCGGGATCTCGGGTAAAGGCGACCCCTGTTCCCGATGTCTCTCCCATATTTCCGAAGACCATCGAAACAACATTGACCGCCGTTCCCCAATTATCCGGAAGATTGTTGAGCCGGCGGTAGGTAGCGGCCCGTTGGCCAAACCAAGAGTTAAAGACGGCATTAATGCCTAAGCGAAGCTGTTCCAGCGGCTCTTCCGGAAAGGAGTTTCCCGTCTCTTCAAAAATAATCTTTTTAAAGGTCAGCGTAAGCTCCTGAAGGGTGTCGGCGGAAAGGTCGGTATCATAGTGGGCCCGTAATTGGGTCTTCTTCTCCTCCAGCGCCTTTTCAAACCGATCCCGTTTAATCCCCATCACCACGCTGCCGAACATGGAGATAAATCGGCGATAGGCATCGTAGCCAAACCGCGCATTGCCTGATTGCTTAATAAGACCGACGACGGTCTGGCTGTTTAGACCGAGATTTAAGACCGTATCCATCATGCCGGGCATCGAGGCCCGGGCCCCCGATCGCACGGAGACCAGAAGCGGATGATCCGGATCGCCGAAACGTTCTCCCTTTGCCTTTTCAACCCGTTTTAAGGCGGCAAGGGCCTCCTCCCACATCCCCTTTGGGTAGGTTTTCTTGCTATGAAAGAATTCAATGCAGGCCTCTGTGGTGATTGTAAATCCGGGGGGGACGGGAATTCCAAGGCGGGTCATCTCGGCAAGTCCCGCCCCCTTTCCACCCAGGAGCTCCTTCATCGCTCCCGCTCCTTCGGCGCGGCCGTCTCCAAAGAAATAGACATATTTTTTCGACTGCCGATCGGATGAATCCTTACGTTTAGACAACGGTTTCTTTTCTCCTGACATACCTATCCTCCTGAAATTTTTGAAAAATCACCATAGGGATTAAAAAGTTCGCAAACCTGCTTCATCAGGGCAAGGCGGTTCTCCCGCACCTTAGGGTTGGAATCCATCACCATCACCCCTTCAAAAAATTGATTCAATGGCTCATAGAGGGTGGCCAGTATGGTAAAAACCTTCTGATAATCAAGACCCGCCTGGTTAATCTTCTCCCGTGCCGCTTTGATCGCCTGATGCAGACGCGCTTCCACTGCTTCCGTAAGAAGTGTGGAATCGATCCTGTCTTGAAAGTCTTTTGGCA
>CAYJWQ010000077.1:0-2997 GCA_964373895.1 uncultured Nitrospirota bacterium | reverse complement strand
TCTTTTGGCAGGATGCGCATGGCCCGCTTAAAGGCCGTCATCATCGGTTCAAAGAGAGGCGCTTTTGCAAATTGAGACAACGCCTTGGCACAATCAATCTTGTTTTTAGGATAGATCAGTTCGCGTGAGAGGATCGCGTCAATGACGTCATAACGAATTTCCTGCGCTTGAAGGAAGGAACTTGCCCGTTGTTTCAGGAATTCCATCACCTGGGCCATGACCTGGGACTGAATCGTCCCCGCAATCGTCCCCCCATGGAATTTGCCTTGCGCGGTATAGGCGTCGATAGACCCGGAGATAAGATCAGCGAGGGAGACCGTCGCCAGCGGACCCTCTGCGGCCATGATTTGAATGATGCCCAACCCTTGACGACGCAGGGCGTACGGGTCTTCCGATCCGCTCGGAGTAAGCCCCACGCCAAAACATCCCACAATAGTATCACATTTATCGGCGACGGAGAGAATTTGGCCTGAAAGGGTTTGGGGGGGCATGTCCCCCGACGTCCGCGGGGCATAGTGCGCCCCGATGGCCTCCGAGACTGACTTGGGCTCTCCATCCAAGTGGGCGTAAATCTTTCCGATGGTTCCTTGCAGAGAGGGAAATTCACGCACCACGCCCGTTAAGAGATCGCATTTGCATAAGCGCGCGGCGCGTGTTAGATCGGGGATCAGTCCCTCGCAGCCGGAGGCTTTGGCAAGCAAGGCAACAAGCCGGATCAGACGATCACCCTTTTCGGAAAGCGATCCTAATTTTTCCTGAAAGGTCATCCCTTTGAGGGCGTCGGTTAAGTCGGCGAGCCTCTTTTTGCGATCCTGCCCAAAATAAAACTGGACATCGGAGAGGCGCGCCCCCAGAACCCGTTCGTTCCCACGAATAATGGTTCCCATCGCTTTGGTCCGGTTGTTGGCGATGGCGATAAAATAGGGGAGAAGCTCTCCGGAAAGCGCGATGACGGGGAAGTAGCCCTGATGCTCTTTCATCGGGGCGATAATAACCTCTTTCGGGAGGCCAGAGAGATGATAGGCGCCACAAATGGCAACGGGATACTCCACCGTGTGGGCAGCCTGCCAGATCAGTCCATCGTCTTCTTCCACGATCCCCCCGCACTTCTTCGCTTGGCGCCTAATCTCCTGTTGAATGAGGTTGACGCGCTCCTTTGGGTCAATTAAAACGAAGCGCCGGCGCATCTCTGTCTGGTATGAGGCAAAGTTTAAGACGGTAAATGGAGCGGGCGCCATCAATCGGTGGCCGTACGAGGTTGCCCCTGCCTTGACCCCTGCGTATGAAAAGGGGATGACCTTGCCTGCGTAGAGGGCGACGATCCAGCGGATCGGGCGGATGAATGCGCACGATTCGTTCGTCCACCGCATGGCCCTTGGAAAGGAAAGTCTGGCGATAATGTCTGGAAGGATCTCCCTTAAAAGAGGACCCGTCTGACGGCCTTCTTCTTTTTTCTCAAGGGCGAGATATTCCCCTTTCTCGGTGGTAATGACGTTAAGACGGTTGACCGAGACTCCCTGTGACTTTGCAAAACCAATGGCCGCTGGGGTCGGTTTTCCCTGGGGGTCGAAGGCGATCTTTTTAGGGGGGCCGACGATGATCTCCGATTTTGCCTCCTGCCGGGGAGAGAGATGGGGGGCATAAAGGATCAGACGGCGGGGGGTCCCATACACTTGAGGCCGTTCCGAAGAGATGCCTGCCTCCTGAAGAGATTGCTCGGCGAGCGTTTGAAGCTGGCGTAGCGTGGCGGCCATAACGTTCGACGGAATCTCCTCTGTGCCAATCTCCAGGAGGAGATCGGGAGGGGAGGCCTTCTCCCGCTTGAGGCCGGAAGTTTTGGAAGGGACGCGCCTAGGAGACATAGGCCTTCTTTGCCACATACCCGGCCACATACCCCTCCGCGCAGAGACGGGCCAGGGCGCGAACACGCGCGATGTATCCTGTCCGTTCGGTCACGGAGATGGCGCCGCGGGCATCCAAAAGATTGAAGAGGTGGGAGCATTGGATGCAGCATTCATACGCGGGGAGAACGAGACCGACTTCAACAAGCGCCCGCCCTTCCTCTTCGGTTTGTTGAAAAGAGGCGATCAGCCGATGAATGTTCGCCTCGCTAAAATTGTATCTCGAAAACTGCACCTCGGTCTCATGATGGACCTCTCCATAGGAGACCTCCTGATTCCATGCAAGGTTAAACACAGAGTCAACTTCCTGGAGATACATGGCCACCCGCTCTAAGCCGTAGGTAATCTCCACCGAGATGGGATTAAGCGCAATGCCGCCTACCTCTTGAAAATAGGTAAACTGTGTAATTTCCATCCCATCCAGGCGGACTTCCCAGCCGAGGCCCCAGGCCCCTAGCGTCGGGGATTCCCAATCATCCTGCATGAAGCGGATATCATGGTTCTCTAAGGCGATGCCAAAGGTTGCGAGGCTGTCTATGTAAAGCGTCTGAATATTTTCCGGGGCCGGTTTTAAAATAACCTGGTATTGATAATAGTGCTGGAGGCGGTTTGGGTTTTCCCCATAGCGGCCATCGGCGGGGCGGCGAGAGGCCTGAACATAGGCCGCTTTCCACGGGTCGGGTCCCAGGACGCGGAGAAAGGTGGCGGGATGAAAAGTTCCCGCCCCAACTTCCTTATCATAGGATTGAAGAATCACGCACCCTTGGTCAGACCAGAACGTATGGAGCGATAAAATCAGTTCTTGAAATGTGAGAGGGCGTTTCGCCCTTGAGGAAGTTTTTCTGGAGGCCATACGTTTCAACAGGGATCCGTGCAGGTCAACCGATTTTCAAGGTAACAAAGGGGGGAGGTGTTGTCAAGCAAGGGGTTGGGTTGGTCGTTACCCCTCATCAGGAGGAAGTGTTTTGGTAGCCACACATGCGTGTCACGCGTCCATCGGCTACCGTCTCCCACTTTGGCAAATAAGCCCTCATTAGGCTTTTGAAAAGTTTGCCATGATTGGGCACACGAAGATGGAGCAGTTCATGGACGATTA
>CAYJWQ010000076.1:0-6878 GCA_964373895.1 uncultured Nitrospirota bacterium | reverse complement strand
TACGAAACCGGCGACTGTACCATCATGGAAATTCTCCCTCCCCCCCCACCTAACATAGAGATCATTTCTCCCCCCCGCCCAACGTGG
Organism: uncultured Nitrospirota bacterium; assembly: GCA_964373895.1. Lineage (GTDB taxonomy): Bacteria > Nitrospirota > Nitrospiria > SBBL01 > SBBT01 > SBBT01. The sequence goes on along the minus strand of CAYJWQ010000076.1, from coordinate 6,791 downwards.
CAGATAAAAAGTCATGGCCCACCTTCCAAACATCTCCGGCCCCCAGCGTGATCACCATCATTCCCGAACGGGCCATCGTCTGAAGGTGAACGATGATCTCTGCGCGATCCCGAAGATAGACCGCATGGGGATGGCGATGGGCCAACACCTCCCGATAGAGCCGCTCACCGTCCATCCCGGGAATGGGGGCTTCTCCAGCAGGATAGATGTCGGTCAAAATCAGGTGGTCGGCCTCATCAAATGAGGCGGCCAGTTCATACAGACAATCCCGTGTCCGTGTAAATCGATGCGGCTGAAAGACGACAAGAACGGGACATCGAAAGGCCTGTTTCGCCGCCGAAATCGTCGCCTGAATCTCGGTGGGATGATGGCCATAATCATCAATCACCAGAACCCCGTCTCTCTCGCCCAACAGGTGAAAACGCCTCTCGACCCCGCGGTACCCCTTCAGCCCTTCAACCATCACCTCGACAGGAATCTTCAGCGTCAGACCCACGCCAATCGCCGCCAGGGCGTTTAACACGTTATGCTCCCCCGGAATCGGAAGTTCGAAGACGCCAAGCGGTCTGCCCAGGTAGGAGGCGCGAAAGGTGGTTTTCCACGGTTGATAGGCCATCCCCTCCGCAATCAGGTCGAGTCCGGACGTGATGCCATACGTTAAGATCGGCCTGTTAATGCGCGGGATCATCGTAAGAATAGGCCGCTGATCTCCGCAAAGAACGGCCCGTCCATCCGGCGGAATCTTGTTAATAAAATCGAGAAACGCCGCCTCGATGGATTCAAAGGTTTTGTAATACTCAAGGTGTTCGCGATCGATATTCGTCACCACCGCCAGGGAGGGAGACAATCTTAGAAATGAGCCGTCGCTTTCATCGGCTTCAGCGACAATGAACGCCCCCTCGCCGCATCTCGCGTGGCTTCCAAAGCGATTAACCTTCCCGCCAATAATGGCGGTCGGGTCCAATCCCCCTTCCGCCAGGATCGTCGCGATCATGGTCGTGGTTGTCGTTTTTCCATGGGCCCCCGCCACGGCAATTCCATAGCGAAGATGCATTAATTCAGCAAGCATCTCCGCGCGCGCAATCACGGGGATTTGCCTTTCACGGGCCGCCAGTACCTCCACGTTGTCAACCGAAACCGCGGAGGAGACCACCAGCGCCTCCGCCCCTTCGATATGCCCCGGATGGTGCCCCCTGTAAATAACGCCTCCCATCGAAGCGAGCCGCTCGGTTCGCTCGGATGTAGCCAGATCCGACCCGCTGATCTGATATCCCATGTTCAATAAAATTTCCGCAATTCCGTTCATCCCCGCCCCGCCAATTCCCACAAAATGAAGATGTCTTACCTTCCGAAACATCATCGGCCGCTACATGCGTTATGCATGTCTTGGCCGCAAGACCTTTGACGCAGAAACCACAGATGTATATATGGGAAGACGCTGCGCCCCATCCACAACTTTCATGTTGCAAACCATCTCAAGCTTTTTCAGGTACATATCCATTCCCAGGATCGCATCCCGCCGTTCGGTACTCCCCACGTTAATGGAGCCGACAGAGATCTGGGAGCACAAATCAACAATCTTGGACCATTCTTTTTTGATCTCTTGTAACTCTTTGTCATTCATGGCCTCCCCCCTTGGTTTTGGTTAATGCCCCTTACCAACTGATCGCACGCCTTTACGATTTCTTCTGCCGATCGCGGATGGCCCCGCTTCCCGGCCGCATCTCCCATCCTGGCAAGCCGTTCCGGATCAAAAAGAAGCACGAGGATCCGCTCCGCCAACATGGGGCCGTCTAGTTCCTGATCTTTGATCATCTCTGCCGCCCCCGCCGAGACAAAACAGGCCGCATTCTTCTCCTGATGTCCTTCCGCATACGGGAAAGGGATCAGCAGCGACGGTTTCCCAATGGCCGCCAACTCTGAAAGGGTTCCGGCGCCGGCGCGGCAGACCACCAGATCAGAGGCGGCATACGCCTCTGCCATCTCCGAAATGAAGGGAGATATCTGTCCCAACATGCCGATCCGGTCATACGCGGCCGCTACCTCATTAAAATCGCCGCTTCCTGTCTGATGAATGACACGAAGGGGTTGAGAGATCAGGTACGGGAGGGCCCCGATCATGGCGCGATTGATCGCGTGGGAACCCTGGCTGCCCCCCAACACCAGGAGGGTCTTTATCGAGGGATCAGAGGAGGTCCTCCTGGCATCGATAATCTCCGGACGGACCGGAGAACCGAGACACTGAACCTTCTCTGTCTGAAGATAAGCGCGCGACTCCTCAAACGCGATGACCACCAGATCGACATAAGACGCAAGCAGCTTGTTGGCCAATCCCGGGACAACGTTTGGCTCCAAAATAACCCGCTTTGTCTTCAATGTCAGCGCGGCCAATAAAACGGGGAAGGCGGCGTATCCGCCAATCCCAATCACCAACTGGGGCGAGAAACGGATTAGAATCAATAATGACTGAAAGAAACCGACCGTCACCAGCAACAGCGAAAAGGCCTTCTTCATCAGTCCCTTTCCTACATATCCCCTGGCCGAGACGCAGGCAAACGCAAATCCATATTCAGGGACAAGTCTTGTCTCCATCCCGGAGGCGGTTCCGATGAAGAGAATCTCTGTATCCGATTCAAATTGCATAAAGGTTTTTGCGAGTGTGATGGCTGGATAGAGATGCCCGCCGGTCCCCCCCGCTGCAACGACAATTTTCATCCGAAACACCTCTTTTTACACCCTCGTGACACATTAAAGAGAAGCCCGACTGCTACCCAATTGATCAACAACGATGATCCGCCATAGCTGACGAATGGAAGGGGAAGCCCCTTGGTCGGCAGGAGCCCGGTGACCACCCCCATATTCAGCAGCGCAGGCAATGCGATCATCACCGTTGTCCCAATCGCCAACATTCGTCCGAAGGGGTCTTCCGTCATTAAGGCGATCTGCCAGCCGCCCCATAGCAGCAGCAGGAAGAGAAGGAGAAGAGACAGGGTTCCGAGCATCCCGAATTCCTCGCCAATAACTGAAAAAATAAAATCGGTGTGTGGTTCGGGCAGAAAGAAAAGCTTCTGCCTCCCTTCTCCCAGACCCATTCCAACTACGCCGCCGCTGCCGAGGGCCAGATAAGATTGCGTCATTTGGAAACCGCTCGCCGACGGATCGGCCGAAGGATTTAAATAGGCCAGAAGCCGCTCCTTCCGGTACGGGGTTTTTATGACCCAATACGCCAGGAGGGGAACCACACCTGTCCCAATCAGGAAAAGATGTTTTAAGGATGCCCCCCCCAGAAACAAAAGGATCACTGCGAGGAATAAAATCGTCGCGCTCGCCCCCAGGTCCGGCTCCACCACAATCAACATCACCTGCAGGGCGATCAGAACCAGGGCGGGCGCAAGTCCCTCAAGGAAATCACGCATCTTCTCCCCTTTCTTAACGACATAATGGGCAAGATAAATCACCGTGAATAACTTGGCCACTTCGGAGGGTTGAAACGAGATCGGACCGAGCCGAAGCCAGCGCTGCGATCCGTTGATCTCCGCCCCAAACAAGAGGACCGACACCAGGAGAACAAAGACAAGAGCGGCTATCGGGAAGACAACGTTTTGAACCTGGTGGTAATCAATGCGCGTTGCGATAAAGAACAAAGAGATCCCCAGCCCCATCCAGACAAGCTGTTTTTTCAGGAAATAGGCGGAATCATGATGATACTTTTGGGCCAGGACCCCGCTCGCGCTGTAGATCATAATGAGTCCGATCACGCTAAGAACCAGAACGATGACCATCAGACTCCGGCCGTTTAAAACAAGCGTTGGCTTCATTTCTGCAAACCGTTCGACAGACATTCGACCGCCTTTCGAAAGGCGTCTCCACGCGCTTGATAATCTCGAAACATATCAAAGCTGGCGCAGGCGGGCGACAGAAGAACCATTTCCCCCGCTTCTGAACAGGAGGCCGCCACGCTGACCGCTTCCTTCATTGATCCAACCGTTTTGATATCGGCACACCCTGAAAAACATCGCGCCATTTTATCCTGGGCCTCGCCGATTAAGATGAGGCGTTTCACTTTTCTCTTGATCACCTCTTGCAAAGGGGTAAAGTCGCTTTCTTTGTCCCGTCCGCCCGCAATCAGAACGACAGGCGCGGCCGCCCCTTCCAGCGACTTGATCACCGCCCCCACATTTGTCCCCTTGGAATCATTGACATATTTTACCCCGCCAACCTCGCGCACCAATTCCATACGATGCGGCAGACCGCGAAAATCCGAGACGACCTTATGTATCCCCGCCGTCGAACAACCGCAAATGAGCGCAATCGCGGAGGCGGCCATCACGTTTTCCAGGTTATGCGTCCCCTTCACCTTTAATTCAGAGAGGGGGATCACCGGTTCCATCTCTCCCCAGATATTGGAGACAATCTTTCCCTCGTTGAGGTAAACCCCTCGACGGGGGACATCGCTCTTGCTGAAAAAAACCGGCGCCCCTCTCAAAAAAGGGGAGACCGTCATCGGATCGTCTTCATTGAACAAGCAGTAATCCGAGGCCTGTTGATTTTCAAAAATACGCCACTTGGTCTCCTGATAGGCGCCAAAGTCGGGGTAGCGATCCATGTGGTCGGGCGTCACATTCAAAAGCGCCGCGATGCGGGGGTGAAAATCGCAAATCGTCTCCAACTGAAAAGAGCTCACCTCAACAACGATAAAATCCCACTCCGATCCAACCGCGCAAGAAAGCGGGACTCCCAGATTCCCTCCCACAAAAACGCGCCATCCCCAGTTTTTCAAGATTTCTCCCACCAAGGTCGTGGTGGTACTCTTTCCATTGGTCCCTGTAATGGCGATCATCGGCGCGGAAAGCTGCCTCGCCGCAAGCTCTATTTCACTGATCACCGGGATCTGAAGGGAAGAAAGTTTCTTGACGGGAAGCTTCTTTAAAGGGACACCGGGACTGACCACCACCAACTCGGCTGAAAAGAGGTCCGCATCGGACCACGTCCCCAGATGAAATTCCACATCAAACTGATTCAGGATAGAGGGTCTCTCTTTCTTCTGGTCATCGATGATCAGGACCTTCGCGCCCTCTTTTGCCAATAATGCGGCAGCCGCAACACCGCTTGCGCCCATTCCCACCACCGTCACCCGCTGTGATTCCAGATTCACTTTAACCATCTCCTCCTACCTTAACTTAAGGGTACTTAAGCTCAACAACGCCAAAACGATCGACAAAATCCAAAACCGAACAACGATTTTTGGCTCCTGCCAGCCTTTCAGCTCAAAGTGGTGGTGAATCGGCGCCATTAAAAAAACCCGCTTCCCGCGCGACTTAAAAGAGACGACCTGAAAAACGACCGAGAGGGCCTCAAGGACAAAGATGCCGCCCACCAGCGCAAGGAGCAGTTCATGTTTGGACACCACGGCGACGGTCCCCAGCGCTGCCCCCAAAGGGAGCGATCCGACATCCCCCATAAATAGCGTGGCGGGATAAGTGTTAAACCAGAGGAAACCAAGGCTTGCGCCGACCACCGAACCTAAAAAGACCGACAGTTCTCCGGCACCATCAATATAGGGAATCTGGAGATATTCCGAGAAAATTTTATGGCCCGTCACATAGGCCACCACCACGTACGACATCGCTGTAACCGTAATGGGGCCGATGGCAAGGCCATCGAGACCATCCGTTAAGTTCACCGCGTTGGACGCCCCGACAATAACGAAGATTGCAAAAGGGATGTAAAACACGCCTAAGTCCGGCGTAAATCTTTTAAAGAACGGAACCGAGAGGATCGTCGAATAGGCGGGAGAGTGATACAACATGAAGGCCGCGAGTGCCGCAACGACGATTTGCAACCCCAATTTGTAGCGGGCAGGCAGCCCCAGCGCATTTTTCCTGACACACTTGATGTAATCATCCCAGAAACCGATCAACCCAAATCCCATCGTCGTTAAGACCACCAGCCAGACATAGCGATTATTCAGATCGGCCCAAAGAAGGGTCGACACTAAAATAACCAGAAGAATCATCAGCCCCCCTAATGTCGGTGTCCCGGACTTATCGATATGAGACTTCGGCACATCGTCTCGTATCTGCTGCCCTAACTGATAACGCCTTAAAAAGGCGATCACCTGCTGACCGATCAGAAAGGATATCGCCAGAGCGGTCACCGCGGCATAGATCGTCCGAAAGGTGATGTAGCGGAAGACATTAAAGAAAGAATACGTCGTATGGAGCGGATATAACAGATGGTACAACATCAACCGTCTCCCGAAAGGGCCGAAAGAATACGTTCCATTTTCATACCACGCGAACCTTTAATGAGCAGATGGTCCCCCTCGCAGAGGAGACTGGGCAGGTCTAACCGAACTGCTTCTACATCAGGATAAATAGAAATCGCCTCTTGCGCCATGCCGGAAAGCCTTGCCCCCTGGGCCACCTGTTCCGCCCATTGCCCTACGGCAATCAGACGGTCCACACCGAAATCGCCCGCCCATTTCCCGATTTCAACATGCCAGGAAGGGGCAGATTCCCCTAATTCCAACATATCGCCCAACAGCGCAACCTTCCGTCCACCTCTCTTCCCCTCCCGCCTATACGAGGCCAGCATTTCCAGGGCCGCCTTCATCGAGGCCGGATTGGCGTTATAGGCATCCAACAGAATATGGATCCCCTTTAACATGAGCTGCTCCGTTCTCAATGCCAGCGGGCGAAAGAGGCCCAGCCCCTCGCGAATTTCATCCAAACGATATCCCAGGGCGCACGATACCGCTGCGGCCGCAAGGGCGTTGTATATCTGATGGC
>CAYJWQ010000075.1:0-7303 GCA_964373895.1 uncultured Nitrospirota bacterium | reverse complement strand
TTTTTGGCCTCGCCAGTATCCGTCTCATGCACGACCTTGCAATCAACACGGATCGTGTTAATCGAACCGTTCTGGTTTTTGAATCCTTCAATCTTGACCGGAGAAATCCCCGTTGGGGCTTTGTCCTCAGCCAACCATTCGTACATCACTTTCGCAATTTGAGTACTCTTACAAACGAAAATAAATACTGGCGGTCGAGGGTCTTCTTTATTCACAGTCCACACTTCCCGTTCCTTCTCCCAAAGTCCCCCCAGCATGGCAATCGGATGATGTGCATATTTCAGAATGGCTTCCGGCTTGGGGCTTGCCTTCTTGCCTCCCCGTTCGGCAGGCGTGAGTTTCGGCAAGATCCAATGCCAAATGTTGAAATAGCCGGGAATCTCCTTCCCAGTGGTATCTCGAATAGCAAGCTGAGGAATCTTGACCAAGCCCGATTCGATGGCATCAATCAATCCAAAATCACTCACGACCCACGGGAAAGGACGATTGGCATTCTGACCCACTCGCCCAAGAAAATACGGTGTGGCCGAAAAATCGACGCAAAAGTTAATGCCCCGGAGTTTGTGAATACGATCCAACCCCTCAATCCAGACGGTCGCTTCTTTGAAAAAGTCCTCGGCTTCCTCATCCTCGCCGAAGAGATCTTCCTCCTCTTCGGTGTGCTCCTCACGTTTAATCCGGTATGCGTGATGCGCTTCGTCGTTCATCACAAAGATGTTCTGCTTTCCTCCCACCTCGCGGCCCAGCACTCGATTTACCAGCGATGTATCACTTTCCACATAGCGAACGGATTCCACCCTAACCTTTTTGAGATGGCCAGACTTGTCTCGTTCCTCCTCCAACACTGTCAGCATTCCGGCTGAACCATCACGCTGAAAATGTTGACAATTCGATTGAATTCTCTATACTGATCCCCCTGCCATTTTGGATAGATCCATGAAGGAAGCGCTATCAGCCTTACTTTACGAAGCCATAGCAGCGGTCTGTGATCAGGGAAAGATGAAAAAGGGAGACTTGCCGCCGATTGTCTGGGAAGTTCCCAAGCGCCCGGATCAGGGAGATTTTGCGACCACCCTTGCCCTTTCATTAGCCAGGACGGAGGGAAGACGGCCGACGGAAATTGCGTCGCTCTTGATTTCCTCGCTTCGGCAACGCGCCGATTCCGCCAACATGATTGAGAAGATCGAAATGGGCGGGCCGGGGTACATCAATTTTTTTGTGAAAAAGGATTACTGGTATCAAACCCTTTTGGAGATACATCAGAAAAAGGGGCGTTATGGTTGTTCAACCATTGGAGGGGGGAAGAAGGTTCATCTCGAGTTTGTCAGCGCCAATCCGACCGGGCCGCTTCATGTGGCCCATGGTCGTGCTGCGGCCCTGGGAGATGCCTTGGCACGCCTGCTCCAATCGGTCGGATATGAGGTGGATCGAGAATATTACCTCAACGACGTGGGAGGGCAGATGACCCTTTTGGGCAAGTCGGTCTATCTCCGTTATCGGGAGCTTTTCGGAGAAAAGATTGAACTGCCCGAAGAAAGCTATAAAGGGGGCTATCTGATCGACATTGCCAACAACATCAAAAGAGAGGCAAGGGATCGCTATCTACTAGGGGCAGAAGAGTCTCATCTCCCCTTTTTTACGCGGCAGGCCTATCAGATGCTTCTTCAATCGATTCAGCGCGACCTTCAACAATTTGGCATCCGGTTTGATCGTTGGTTCTCCGAGGACGATCTTTATAAAAACAAAGAGGTGGAATCGGCGTTGGAGCTGATGAAATTGCGGGGCGTCCTCTATGAGAAAGAGGGGGCGATGTGGGTGGCCACCTCCCGTTTTGGCGATGATAAAGACCGCGTGGCGGTTCGGGGCAACGGGCAGATGACCTATTTTGCCTCCGACATCGCCTACCATCGAAATAAGTTTGAGCGGGGGTACGATCGCCTGATCAATATCTGGGGGGCCGACCATCACGGGTATATCGAGCGGGTGAAGGCGGCGGTTGATGCCCTAGGCTACGCCGCAGACCGGCTCACGATCTTAACCCATCAACTGGTGAACCTCCTGCGCGAGGGCAGACCGGTTGCGATGTCAAAACGCTCCGGGGAGTTTGTCACCTTGAAAGAGGTGATGGACGAGGTGGGGGTCGACGCGACGCGATTTTTCTTCCTGATGCGGCGTTCCGACACGGCGGTCGATTTTGATCTGGAGCTGGCAAAGCGGGCCTCCAATGAAAATCCGGTCTATTATGTCCAATACGCCCACGCCCGCCTATGCAGCATGGTCCGCGTCGCGGCGGAGCGGGGATGGAAGATGGAAGAGGAAATTGCTGCGGCCACCTCCTCGGAGCTCGCCTGGTTAAACCTCCCGGAAGAGTTGGCGATCATAAAGCAGCTCTCCCTCTATCCGGAACTCCTCTTTTCCGCAGCGGAGTCTTTGGAGCCGCACCGTCTCACCTTCTACCTTCAGGAATTGGCCGGGATGCTTCATCGGTATTATTATGATCAACGTGTGGTCACGGAAAACGCCCCCCTCACCCGGGCCCGCCTGATTTTGATGACCGCGGTTCAGATCGTCTTAAAAAATGCACTCGCCATTTTAGGGGTCGGCGCGCCCGATCGGATGTAGGTTTTTGACGCAAGGGGGCAGGTGCGCTTATGTCAGAGGATCATTTTACGGTATTGAAAACGTCGACGAAGAGCTCCGCCCGCCGCGGCGTCTTGCGGACGCCGCATGGGATCATCCAGACCCCCGCCTTTATGCCGGTGGGGACGAAAGGGAGCGTAAAAGGGATGGCGCCGTCGGATTTAACGGAGCTCGGGGCCGAGATGATCTTATGCAACGCCTATCACCTTTACCTGCGTCCCGGCCACCGGTTTGTCGAAGAGCGGGGAGGACTTCAGAAGCTCCTTGCCTGGAATCGCCCCCTTTTGACCGACAGCGGCGGCTACCAGATATTGAGCCTAAACGCCCTGTCACGCGTCAGCGACGAAGGGGTCATCTTTAAGTCGCATCTCGACGGTTCAAGACACGTCCTCTCCCCCGAGAAGGCGATTGAGATACAGGAGGCGTTGGGGGCGGATATCATCATGTCGTTCGACGAGTGTCTGGCCTATCCGTCCGATTACGCCAGGACGTCTTCATCGCTCCAGAGAACGTTTTTATGGGCCAAACGGTCGAAAGAGGCGCACCACAAGGAGAACCAATACCTCTATGGAATTATCCAGGGCGGGTTTTACCCGGATCTTCGGGAGGCGTCTCTCGCGGGACTCCTTGAGATCGGTTTTGACGGATATGCCGTGGGAGGCCTCTCTGTGGGCGAGCCAAAAGAGATGACCTTTCAGACCCTTCAACAGATCGTTCCCAGAATCCCCGCGGCGTTTCCACGGTACCTGATGGGGGTCGGCACGCCGGAGGATATCATTGCGGCAGTGTCGATGGGGGTTGATCTTTTTGATTGCGTGCTGCCAACCCGTCATGCCCGTACCGGTATTCTTTTTACGAGCGCGGGACCCATTCATATCCGGCACGCCAAATACGCGGAAGATAACCAGCCGCTCGATCCGCGTTGCGCTTGTTACGCCTGCCGGAATTTCTCACGGGCCTATCTGCGGTATCTATTTATGGCGAGGGAGCTTTTGGCGATTCGGTTGAATACGCTGCATAATTTATATTATTATCTCACGCTTATGAAAACGTTGCGCACGGCGATCGAGGATGATTTGATCGAGGGCCACACGTTTCATTGAGGACATTTTGGAGGACATTTTGGGGAGGTGGATTTGCTGACATGGCTTGAATCGAATGCGTGGGCGCAGGCGGCGGAGGCCCCCGCAGCGGGAAACCCGTTTGTCGCGTTTGTTCCCTTTATCCTGATCTTCGTCCTTTTCTATTTTCTTCTGGTGATGCCCCAGCAGAAACGGGCCAAGAAGCGGAAGTCGATGATTGATGGTTTGAAGAAGGGAGATCGCGTCACCACGTCGGGGGGGATGATCGGAACGGTTACCAACCTCGCCACGGATCAGGTCACCCTTCAGATTGCGGAAGGGGTTCGGGTGAAGGTGATGCGAGGCTATATTGAGGAGGTCAAGGCCGATGAGACAGAGATGCCGGAGGCAAAATGAAACGGGGGGTTAAAGGGAGGCTGATTGCGATTTCCATCACCATTGTCGCCTCTATTGTAAGTTTCCTCCCCTCTTCCCCGTTCTACTCCGCCCTTCCTTCCTGGTGGGGCCGTGTTTTCCCGAGCAAGGGGATCACCATGGGTCTCGATTTGCAAGGCGGAATACATCTGGTGCTGGAGGTGGAGAAAGAGAAGGCCGTGGAAAACGCGGTCGAGCGGAGCCTGGTTGCCCTCCGGGGTTTCATGGAGGGTAAAAATCTGGCCGGCACGCCCCTTCGCAGGGAAGGGGCGTCCATCTATCTGACACCTCTTCCCGAAAACAAAGAGGCGGTCAGAAAAATATTGGATGACGAATTTCCGAATTTTAGCGCGAAAGAAGGCCGGCCAGGCGAGATGATTCTAACGCCGCAGGCGTCGGAGCTAAAAAGGATTGTTGAATTGGCGATCGCCCAGGCGCTGGAGACCATCCGCAACCGGATTGATCAGTTTGGCGTCACCGAGCCGCTGATTCAAAAACAGGGGGAGAACCAGATTCTCGTCCAGCTTCCAGGCGTGAAGGAACCGCAGCGGGCGATTGCCTTGATTGGAAAGACGGCCCTTCTGGAGTTTAAGCTCCTGGATGAGGATCATCCGATTGCCAGGCTTCTCCCAGATCGGGTCAATTCCGATCAGGAGGATAAAATGATTGCAGAATACAAAACACCTCCCGAAAATCAGATTCTCTTCGAACGGCTGGTCGATCAGGAGACAGGTCTTACCGAAAAGCGTCCGTATCTTGTTAGAAGAGAAGCGGCGCTGACAGGCGATCTCTTGAGCGATGCCCGTGTTTCGATTGGGGAGTTTAACGATCCTTATGTCTCCATCACGTTTGATCCGGTGGGGGCCAGGCTTTTTGAGAAGATTACCGGGGAGAACGTAAAAAAACGCCTGGCGATCATTCTCGATAATACCGTTTATTCGGCGCCCGTGATTCAGGAGAAGATCAGCGGAGGGCGCGCCCAAATCACCGGCTCGTACACGACCGAGCAGGCGAATGATCTTGCAATTATCCTTCGGGCGGGGGCGTTGCCGGCGCCGGTGACGATTGTTCAGAATGTGACCGTTGGGCCGTCGTTGGGAAGGGATTCCATTGAGATGGGGTTTCGGGCCGGTGTGGTGGGGACGTTGCTGGTGGTCAGTTTTATGCTTTTTTATTACCGACTGTCCGGATTGTTGGCTGACTTGACGATGGTGCTCAATATTATTTTGCTGATCGGGGCATTGGCGGCCTTAAACGCCACGCTGACATTGCCGGGGATTGCTGGAATTATCTTAACGATTGGGATGTCGGTTGATTCCAATGTCTTAATATTTGAACGGATACGCGACGAACTGCGGCTTGGAAAGCCAATCCGTCTTGCGGTCGATTCGGGTTATGACAAGGCGTTCTCTTCTATCTTCGATTCCCATGTCACCACTTTGATCACCGCTTTTGTTCTTTTTATTTTTGGGACCGGTCCGATCAAAGGTTTTGCCGTTTCGCTCTCTTTGGGTGTGATGATCAACCTCTTCACGTCTCTGGTCGGCACCAAAGTGGTGTTTGACCTTATCAATAGCAGGTGGAAATTAGAGCAGCTCAGCATTTAAGCAGGCGAAGCGTGGGTTTACCTCGTTTTGCTGCGGGGGTTCAACCGGTTGCGGTTGTCGAGGAACCATGTCGGGGAGTGTCACTGCCTATGTTTGAGTTTTTTAAAAAGACCGACGTCGATTTTATCGGAAAAAGGATTTTCTTTTTTATGTTTTCAGGTTTGTTGGTGCTGTGCGGCATGGTGGCGCTCATTCAGGTCGCCCGCGGAAGGGCGAACCTTGGGATTGATTTTGCAGGCGGGGCCGCGGTCCAGCTTAAATTCGAAACCGCTGTCCGAATTGACGGGATGCGGGCTGTGTTAGAGGCGAATGGCCTCAAAGATGCCGAGATTCAGGAGGTGATGGGAGATGCAAGGTTTCTTGTGCGATTTAAGAAAGAGGGTGTGGTGAAGGCGGATATCTCTGGACGGATAGAGGATATTTTATCAAAGGCGTATCCGCAGAACCGATTGGTGGTGGAGAGCAGTACTGAAATCGGTCCGACCGTCGGTAGGAAGCTTCAAAAAGATGCGCTGCTGGCGGTTGCCCTCTCTATGATGGGCATTATTATCTATATTGCCTTTCGGTTTGAATTCCGTTTCGGGGTTGCTGCCGCCCTCGCAACATTCCACGATGTCCTGGTGATACTCGGCATCTTCTTTATCATGAACAAAGAACTGACCCTCCTGGTCGTGACCGCCTTGTTGACCGTGGCCGGTTATTCTTTGAGTGACACTGTGGTGGTCTTTGACCGGATACGTGAGAATATGCGTTTTAGAAAGAAAGAGTCTTTTGGACAGATTATTAATAAAGCGATCAATGAAGTCCTTTCCCGAACCTTTAATACGAGTATGACGACATTCCTTGCCTTGGTCTCCCTCTTCTTTTTGGGAGGAGAGGTGATCCACGATTTTGCGCTAGCGATGATTTTTGGGGTGGTGGTGGGGACCTACTCGTCCTGGTTTATCGCGAGCCCTCTTTTACTGCTCTGGGAAGGGAGAGAGAGAACACATCAGTAAAAGAGGACTCTGCCAGGCATTGGAGTGAGGCTACCTACTGCCAACAGGTTCAAGCAAGGGAAGGCTTTTTTTCCTGTTATCCAGGATGGTCTGATCAATGATGGCCCCGCAGTTGATGCATTTCCAGGCCTTAAAGATGATGAAAAAATCAGAAATCCGTTCTATGTACATCAGACCCTGGCATTTTTGGCACTTCATGGTGGATCTCCTTATGTTAGACATATGCTATATAGAGCAAAAAATGTGCCAAGAAATAATTTCTTGTAACGCATTATGAATAAAGGGAAACTATTTTCAGGGTGTATATAAAGCAGAGCGTTGATGACAGAAATTGCTATTGATTAGGTAGGGCGATACACAAAGGATCAGGGAGAAAGATGCATCCGCTTCTCACATTATGGTTGCTTGTTTTGGTGAGCGCTGTTCTCTTGTCCGGCGTTTTTTATATGGCGGAGAATTATTCGCACATCATTGGCAACTTCTATGTCTTAATTGGCGTTTTTTTCGCTCTATATGCGCTCTACTTCTTCATCAGTTGGTTGGCGGATCGTCACCGTAAGAA
>CAYJWQ010000074.1:0-7319 GCA_964373895.1 uncultured Nitrospirota bacterium | reverse complement strand
GTCAATGCTCAGAAAAAGTTGCAGGGGGTATGAAACTTGTGTATAACACTATGAGCTTGGGCAGGTACTATAATTCGCCCTATGAATCGTATTAAACGGATCGTGATCATACCGCGAAGGGGGTGGACCTTTTTGAGATCACACGCGATTTTACTGGAATAGACCAATATCTGTTGTACCGTGAATTAAGGAGATTCCCTTCCCCACCAGGGGGGTTGGGGGGGATTTGAAAGCAGCTGCCTGTGACAATGCTTTTGTAGCCATAAGAGACTAAAACCGTCAGAAAGTCATCGGGAATTATAGTGCAGATTTTTACTTTCCAAGATCAAAGTTTGTTATAGAGATGGAGATTATTACGAAAATCTCCCCTATCCCCTCTTTACCAAAGAGGGGGGACAATAGTCATTGACCTTCAGCATACCCACGGTGTCAAGTGTGGATAATGGTTAATCCAGTAAAATTGCGTCTGATCCGCTTTTTGGCGCTGCTTCTCTTTGTTTATGGCTGCGCGACCCAACCGCTGGGCTTATCTTCCATCTCTCTTACCGTCGACCGACTTCGGCAATCTCTTTCCAGCATAAAAACCTCTTACGAGAAAAGGGACGAAAAGGGGTTTTTCTCAACACTGCATCCCTCTTTCCAATCGTCTGCCTCTTTAAAAACCGACGTGCTGCATGACTTTAACCGCTTTTCCGAGATGAATATCGACCTCTTCATTAACCGGGTTCAAATTGAAGAAGCGTCTATTTTGACATGGGCCCGCTGGGAGGGGGTCTGGAAAACGGCCCAAGGGGGTCCCCCTCTGGAGAGAAGGGGATATGCCCTTTTTGAATGGACAAAAACAGACAGTCCACAGCTTTTAGCAATCAAGGGAGACTCCCCCTTTGGGATGGCTTTCCCAGGGGAATAAGCTGATGCCGCGCGCCCAAAAAACCGAGACGATCGAAACCGACTTTGTGGTCATTGGAACGGGCGTCGCAGGTCTGCGGGCTGCCATCGGGGCCTCCCTTCATGGAAAAGTGATCATCTTGAACAAGGCGGACGGGCGCGAATCAAACTCCGAATTCGCCCAAGGGGGAATCGCCGCCGCGCTTCATGACGATGAAGCGGCGATTGAGTCCCATTTTCAAGACACGATGAATGCCGGGGCGGGTCTTTGCCGAGGCCAGGCGGTCCGGGCGATGGTGGAGGATGGGCCGAGACGTATTGAGGAGCTTCTTTCCTGGGGCGTAAGGTTTGATAAAATAGGCGGTCGTTTCGCCATGGCCAAAGAAGGGGCGCACAGCGAGCGGCGCATCCTGCGCGCAAAGGGAGATGCGACCGGCAACGAAATCGTCCAAACCCTTGTTCGCATAATGAAAAGGAGAAAGAACATTCTTGTTTACGACAGTCATTTTGCAGTCGATCTTCTGATCGAGCAAGGGGTCTGTCTCGGCGCATGGGCGCTGGATGAGAAACAAAACACGCTAAAATGCCTCCTGGCCCAAATGGTCATTCTGGCCACAGGCGGCGCCGGCCAGGTCTATCAGCGGACCACCAATCCGCCCGTCGCCACGGGGGATGGCATTGCCATGGCGCTTCGCGCAGGCGCGCTGATAGAAGACATGGAGTTTTTCCAATTTCATCCCACGGCCCTCTCGCTCCCTTCAGCCCCCTCTTTCTTGCTCTCTGAAACCATGCGGGGAGAAGGAGGACTTCTTCGCGATGCCGACGGAAAGTTATTTATGGATCGATACCATCCCGACGCAGAAATGGCGCCCCGCGACATCGTCACGCGCGCCGTCTGGGAGGAGATGCATCACAGACAGGTCAACAACGTCTTTCTCGATATGACCCATTTGAAATCCAGTTTTGTCCGGCGCAGATTCCCGAAGATTTACGCCACCTGTCTTCATTACGGAATTGACCTCACCAAAGATCCGATACCGGTCGCCCCTAGCGCCCATTACGCCATGGGAGGGGTCAAAACCGATCTTTTCGGAAGAACCACCATCGAAAGGCTGTCGGCCGCGGGCGAAGTGGCCTGCACCGGGGCCCATGGCGCCAATCGGCTTGCCAGCAACTCTCTTTTAGAGGCGTTGGTCTTCGGGGCCCGCGTGGGAGAAGACTCTGGAAAAATCTCGCGCATCCCCCTTTCCGGCAAGATCGAACGCACCCCCTTCTGGAGAAATCCGACCGACACCTCTGTCCGAAAAGATCATCAGATCCAAAAAGAGATTAAAGAGACGATGTGGTGTGATGTCGGCATTATCCGAAACAAAACCTCGCTTCAAAGGATGATTCAAAAATGGCAGGGCTGGAAAGAGATTCTCTATCTGGCGCCCACAAGATCGGCCCTGGAGACGCGCAACATGCTTCTTGTTTCAGCCGCCATCACGGAGGCTGCACTGCGCAGGAAAGAAAGCATCGGCGCCCATTTCCGAGACGACTTTCCCAACAGGGGCAAAAGAGATCCAAAACATATCAGCATCAGCCAGAACGCCCTCAATAAAAATTTCCCCCTTTTGCTAAGATAACGCCGCTTCACCGTTGTCCTGTAATGGGCGCGCTGATATTTTTAGAAAAAGGGCACGAGCCAGGCTACTTTGGGACTGCCACATGACAAGGGAAAAGGCATTACCTACTGTACAGGGTAGACTCTCATGCCTTTATCAGCCAAAATTTGTTCTCTGATTTTTCCGATAGCCTCGCCGAAGGCTTGGTTTAACCTTGTTCCTATGGCGAACATGCGCTGATTATAGATAGAATACCAATTATAAAATTTAGAATGACCACTATAGGTTCCCATGGGTGTGCCATCGGGTTTTAATAGAACAAGCTCTATGTCAACCTCTCCCTCCACGGTTTGTACGGGAATTCCCAAAAGTAGCAATAGACCAACAGGAGGATAGACACTTCCCACCGCAATGGTACCACCCAGAGGATTTAACCCGGATTTCCCGTAGAATCGTTTGATGGTACCTTTTATGATCACATCAGGGTTCTCAACATTATGATCTACAGAAATAAAGAGCCGATTGGCTTCAAAATCTTTTTCAATAGCATTGGTTATCTCGTCAGCCAAGTCTCCATCCAGGGTATTGGGTTCTGTGGCCGATGTACCAAAAAGTCTTTTGTCCCTATCTTTTATTGGAGAAACGTCCACAAAGGTCTCAATCTTGGCACGGGCATTGATTTTTTGGGGACTTTTTTTAAGCGATAGCTCCGGTTTGTAATGGATAGAGGTGCAACTGGCAAGGACAAAGACAAATAAGGCAATTAAAAACTTGGGTGCCTGACGCATGCGCACTCCTTTCTCCCGCTAATAGTTTGTGAAACTAATGGATTTTTCAACAGCCTGCTACGACAATACGTTCAATTCGCCCAGGGCCCTGGCCAAGGGCTTGGCCCCAAGGGCCTTCGTCCCGCACGATGATTCACAGAAAAGATCAAGATCCTCGATCATTTTCAGGTCATCATTAGGATTGCGTCCGAGCGTGGCGAGGTAATTTCCGATCAGGGTGTGGCTTGCGCCCGCGGTGAACATCCACGATTGCAGATCGCGCAGATGGACCTCCCGCCCCCCCGCCGTCATAATATCCTTCGCGGGAAGCATGAGACGATAGACGGCAATGATCTTTAATATCTCCATCGGTCGGAGCGGGGGGAGGTTCTCAAAGGGGGTTCCTTTGATCGCATGAAGGAAGTTGAGCGGCACCACATCGACATCGAGCTCCTGGAGCGCAGCCGCCAGCTCAATTCTCTGATCTACATTCTCCCCCATCCCAAAAATTCCGCCGGAGCAGATGCGTATTCCCGCCTCCTTGCAATACTGGATCGTCTGAACACGGTCATCATAGCTGTGCGTCGTGCAAATGTGAGGGAAATAGGATCGCGCCGTCTCCAAGTTATGGTTATAATATTCAAGACCGGCCGCCCTTAACCGAAACGCGATCGTCTTATCCTGAATAATGCCCAATGAGGCATCGGTCCTCGTATGCCCGGCCGCCACCAACTCCCCGATGCGCGCAAGGATGGCGTCCAGATCACGTCCTTCCCTTAAGCCCCACCAGGCCGCGACGATGCCGAATGCTTCTGCCTTGTTGTCGCCTGCCTCCTTAGCAGCTTGAATGATGCCGGCTGAATCCATCAGAGGATAACTCGGCATGCCTGTATCGTGATAGGCCGATTGGGCGCAGAACTTACAATCCTCCGAACAATCGCCCGACTTCGCGTTGACAATCGAGCATAGATTGATCTTGTTTCCCCAGTAATGGAGACGGACGCGATTGGCCGATGAGATTAAGTCGATAATATCGGGCCCCTCCGCCCTGATGAGCCTGCCCCCCTCCTCATAGGTCAACCGGCCTCCCGCAATTGCCTTTTCCTCCATCTGTCGGATAAAATCTCTCATCGCCCCTCCTTATGACAGACCCCTTACGCCGCGTATGCAAAACGACTCCGTTCTGCTCGAAACATCTCTACTAAAAATCGACCGGCCGCGGTCTTAGAACGCGCACAGGCGAAAGCGTATCACACGGCATCGGACTAAAGCCATTTCTTTCTCCTGAAATACCAGAACATGCCGACGCCGACCACAAGCATCACCCCCAGGACGGCGAAGTAACCGTATCTTGATTGCAGCTCCGGCATATGCTCAAAATTCATTCCGTAGATGCCGGTAATAAGGGTCAACGGCATTATCGTGGCGGTAAAAATGGTGAGCACCTTCATGATTTCATTGAGGCGGTGGGAGATTTGCGAGAGATAACTATCCAATGTGCCTGACACAAGATCGCGATACGAATCCGAAAGGTCGGCAATCCGCACAAGATGGTCATAGACATCCCGATAATAGATCGCCGCCTTCGAACTAATCACGCGGAATTTATCCCGGCTTAAGCGGTTTAATATCTCCCGCTGCGGCCCGGTCACACGGCGAAGGGCCATCACCTCTTTCTTTAGGCCGATAATCTCATTTAATATCTCTCTTTTCGGATTGGAAAAGATCTCCTCTTCAATCTTTTCAATTGCCTGATCGAAGCGATCTAAAACCGGAAAATAGTGGTCGACCATCCCGTCTAAAATATCGTGAAGGAGAAAATCGGCCCCCAGCGTCATCGCAGGCCCTTTTTTTAAACACCGATCCTTGGCCCGATTGATGCTCCGAGACGGCTCATCATGGTACGTCACCAGGTAGTTGCGACCCAGGAAGAAATTGATCTCCGACGTCGCAAACGCCTGATCGACGGCAGCCAACGATCCATGCAGAACCAGGAAAAGATAATCCCCAAAATTATCAATCTTGGGGAGCAACGTCTCGGTGATACAGTCTTCAATCGCAAGCGGGTGAAAATTAAAACAGGTGGAAAGAAGGGAAGCCTCCTCCGGCGTCGCCTTCTCCATATCCAGCCAGACGAGGTTCTGTTTGTCTGCCAACAATTTTGGCAAGGGATCCGCCTGATCGAAATGCCGATACCCCTCCTCTTTGGAATAGACAACAATCGCGATCATGTCAGACCCGACATCGCCCTTTCGCCGTCTCCTTCAAAATATCGACGCCCAGGCAGACATCACAAGAGGCGCGGCATAACGGGATTGACTCGCCAAAGTGGGCGACCAATCCCTGATGGCGACAGGCGCTCCGCTCTGCATAGGCGAACATCGCCCGGGTTTGGATCTGCGCCCGTTTCATATCCGTTGGCGCCTTCTCATACAGCCGGTCATAACCGATCACCTCCGACCAGGAATAAAAGAGGATGCAATCGCTTGACACCGTATCCCGCCCGGCCCGGCCGATCTCCTGGTAGTAGGCCTCAATATTCTTCGGCATATCCTGATGAATCACGTAACGGATATTCGGCTTGTCAATCCCCATGCCGAACGCGACGGTCGCCACCATGACATTCACGTCGCCTTGAAGGAACAGCTCCTGCGCCCGATCCCGGCTGTCCGCATACATACCTGCATGGTATGAAACGGCGCGAACGCCCCGATCGAGGAGAAAGGCCGTCATCTGCTCCACCTTGTTTCGGCTTAAGCAATAAATAATCCCCGGCTCACCTGCGCGAGAAAGGACCAATTGCAGAACCGCCTCTCTGGTGTTGATCCCTTTCCCTTTTTTATACGCAAAAAGACGAAGGTTGGGCCGAAAGAACGATCCACGGAACTGGAGGGGAGATTGCATCGCCAACTGGCCGATGATGTCGCTCACCGCCTCCTCAGTGGCGGTTGCGGTGAGCGCCAGGACGGGGACATTTCCAAAAAAGGATTTTAGACCCGAGAGGTTCCGATACGAGGGGCGAAAATCGTGTCCCCATTGACTGATACAATGGGCCTCATCCACCGCAATCAGGTTAATTCTGCAAGAGGAGAGAAAGTGGAGCAGGGCGCCTTCAAGCCCCTCCGGGGAGACATAGACCAGATCGAACTGCCCCTCTTTGATCCGACCCATTCGATCCCTGCGCTCTTCATGCGCAAGGCTTGAGTTCAGATAGGTGGCGCGCATCCCCAACCTGGCCAGGCCATCCACCTGGTCCTTCATCAGGGCGATCAGCGGAGAGACCACCAGGGTCGTTCCCGAGAGAATTTTAGCGGGAATCTGATAGGTCAGCGACTTTCCGGCCCCGGTCGGCATAATCCCGATGCAATCCCTCCCCGCCAAAACGGCCAAGATGATCTCCTCCTGACCAGGCCGGAAGGAAGAATAGTTAAAGGTCTTCTTTAATATGTTACCGGGGGCAGAAGAGAGCTTCCTGGAGGTCGCAATCTGTCCCGCCAGCCGTTGCAGCCAGCGAACCAGCGTAGGATCAAATAAGTGGGGATTAAAACGGTAGACATCGCGAAGGCGATCAAGCCTTTCCACATAAGCGCCCTCCGGAGCGGGGGGAATCCCCTCTACATCATGGGCCGCCAGACGCGCCAGCGATTCCACCTCTTCCAGTAATGTCTCTTTCGACCATTTCATTTCGGGAGAGTCTACGTCAGGGGAAGGAAAATCTCAAGCGGAAAGTTGTATATCCCACCTTTAATTCTCGCCCGGTCGTTAAGCAAGCTTGTTGGGTTTTTGAACAACCTTCAATCCTCTTGAAAACTGAAGGCGGGCAGACAAAGTGGCAGGAGAAAATGACAGAGCGGGAGACGGGATTTGAACCCGCGACCAAGAGCTTGGGAAGCTCCTACGCTACCGCTGCGCTACTCCCGCTTGACGTGTATTATTACCCGACGCCCCCATATTGTCAAGGATGCGTATTAAAACATCTAAAATGAGCCGAAATAACGCATGGGGTCAAATCTTTACTCTTGACTTAAGTTGGGAGACCTGCTAAACAGATGGCATG
>CAYJWQ010000073.1:0-7894 GCA_964373895.1 uncultured Nitrospirota bacterium | reverse complement strand
TATTTTCATCCCCTCTCCCATCAAGGGAGAGGGAACAATGGATGTTCTCTATCGCTGTTCCTGGGATCGTCCTGTCTATGCAGCTTTTTCAACTGCCGGCTAAAGCAGGACGAGGGCAACCTCATCCGCCATCAGCATTCCCCGCGACGTAAGCCGTAAGACCCCCTCATGACGGATGAGCAACCCTTCCAAAACGAGAAGATCGGCCTCTTTAACCAGCCTGGCATCCGATTTCAATAAATCTTCCGGAATCCCTTCCGTTTTCCTTAGGCCAAAGATGATCCGATCGCGTCTCTCCTCCGCAGGATCAACCTCTTCCATCTGCTCAACGGGCAGAACCCCTTCCTCGACCCGACTGATATACAGTGAAAGGAGATCGGTGTTGGAGCGATGCTGGCGGTTGATGTAAGAGTGCGCCGCCAATCCCAGACCTAAAACTTCGCCTCTGTCCCAATAAAGGAGATTATGCCGGCAGGCAAAGTGAGGCCGGGCGAAATTGGAGATTTCATACTGGCGGTAACCCGACAAAACGAATCTCCTCTGGGCATGTTCATACTGCAAAATTTCCTCTTCTTCGGAGGGGAGGAGGAGATGATCGACTGTTTTATGAAAGAGTGTTCCTTCTTCAATGGAGAGGCTATAGATGGAAATGTGTTCCGGGGCAAGGGAGAGGACGGTGGCAAGATTTTCCTCCCATGCCGCAACGGTCTGGCCGGGGAGACCATAGATCAGATCGATACTGATATTATCAAACCCGGCCGCCCGCGCAGAAGCATAGGCCGAGCAGGCGTCCGCCGCCGTGTGGTTTCGACCCAGAAGAAGGAGGTCTTTATCCAGGAAAGATTGCACGCCGATCGAGAGGCGATTGATTCCCCCCTGACGATAGGCGGTCAGGTTTTCTTGGGTAAGTGTGGCGGGATGGGCTTCGAGCGTAATCTCCATATCAGAGGCGACAGTACACTCCTCCCGAATCAGCGAAAGTAGTCCCAGAATCTCCTGCGGGAGATAGAGGGTAGGGGTTCCTCCACCGAGATAGATGCTGGCAAGGGTCCCTGTCCCCACTGTTTCTCGCGCGCAACATCTGATCTCATTTTCAAGCGCTGAAAGGTAGCGCTTTGCCCAACCACTCCGATACCCCTGGACAGAAAAGGCGCAAAAGGCGCATCGGGCGATGCAGAAAGGAAACGAGATATATACCCCAATTGTCTTCATCCGAGCTCTTTATCAGTTGCCAGACTTGCCGGTCTTAAATAATCAGCGTTATGGGTAGCATGACCCATTCGTCCACGTCAAATCTGGGCTGATCTCGCCAGAGGGCAATCCTGCCTTGCTTCCTCCAATCAAAAAAGGTATACCACACATTAGCAGGCTGTTGAAAAAGTCCATCTGCTTCGTTATCGGCCCCTCGGAGATCCCCCTACTTAGTACGCTGCGGGGGCTGCGAGCCCTGCGGTCTCCTCGGTCCCTGCGGCCTCGCATCTGGAACTTTTTGAACAGCCTGTCCATAAAACAAGTTTTTCAACAACACATGGTCTTTTGACGGAAAACTGATGTCCTCTCCACTCTTGAAGTCCAAAATGTTCTGGGTTTCGGTTCTTTATTTTTCAGAAGGATTCCCTCTGGGCATCTTCTATGAGCTCTTCCCGGTCTACTTCAGGCAGCAGAAGGTCGAACTCTGGAAGATTGGGTTCATGAGTCTGCTTGGGCTCTCCTGGACGCTAAAATTTCTGTGGGCCCCGGCGGTAGACCGCTATCGCCACCATCGGCGATGGATGTTTGTGTCGGACCTCCTCATGGGTATCGTTATTTTCATATTCCCATTTCATCCCGGATTTGGCATCTGGGCCTGGGTGACCATTGGCGCCTTTACCCTTCTTTCAGCGACCAACGATATCGCGATTGACGGTTTTACAATCGAGTTATTAAAAAAAGAGGAAATGGGGCTGGCCAACGGTCTTCGAATCGGATTCTATCGCGTCGGCATGCTGGCCGCCGGTTTTGTGTTGATACTAACGGACTACATTCAATGGTCTGGGGCCTATCTGGCCGCGGCGGCGATTTTATTTTTTTCAGGCATCCTCTGTCTGAATGCCCCCGATGAGAAAGAGATCGCAACCCGGGAATCGCTCTCATTGTTGTGTGAAATGAAAGCGCTGGCCCGCCGCCCCTTCGCGCTGATCGCCGTCCTGTTGTTCCTGTTAGGGGCATTGTGGCTCATAGATAACGTTACGAAATGGTCAGAAACCTACGCCCATTTCTGGTTGATTGTGTTCTTGATCTCCGGGACATTGGCAGGGGTGAGCGCCCTTTTAAGGGGCTCCTCTGTCGCGTCTGAAAAAGCCAGGATCACGGAGGGCCCCATGTTTGGAACGCTCATGCAGATGCTCAAACGGCCCCACTTCGCGCCAATCATTATCTTCATCCTTATTTTCAAGCTCGCAGATAGCGCCATGGGATTTATGATCAAGCCCTTTTGGGTCGACTCCGGATTGACCGCCACCGAAATCGGTCTTGTCTCGGTAAATGTCGGCCTTCTCCTTTCCATCAGCGGAGGAATCGTCGGGGGTTGGTTCACAGATCGGGCCGGCATCTTTCCCGCCTTATGGATATTGGGGCTATTTCAAGCCGTCTCAAACCTCGGCTATGCCTATGCGGCATGGATCGTTCCGAAGGCAACCTCCGTCTTGTTGGACCATAAGCTCCTGATCTATGCCGCAAGCGCGATTGAGTCATTTACCGGCGGGTTGGGGACAGCCGCGTTCCTGGCGTTTCTGATGGCGATTGTCGATAAGAGGCGTTCCGCGACGGAATATGCCCTACTTTCGTCTGTCTTTGCCTTAAGCCGTTCATTGGCCGGCTGGGCAAGCGGTTTTGGGGCGCAGCAATTCGGATATGCCCCCTATTTTTTATTAACCTTTTTCCTGGCCGCGCCTGCCTATTTTCTGCTCCCCTGGGTGAAAAAGATGCTTCTGTACGCCGAATCCCAACCAGATTGGGGTCAAAAATGAGCAGACAACTTTACAAGACCTCCCCTTATTATGTACGATGCCCTTTGGCAAGGGGTCGTTCCTCTTAACTCAATAGACCCTGAATAAGGGAGGGTTTTCTACATCTTCATTAAAAGGAGGCTACCATGTTTCAATCTCGTTTCTTGATAGGGTTTTTCATTTTTGGTCTGCTCGTTGGGGGAGGGTGTGCCGGGAAAAAGGGGGCCATTGTTTCGGGCGGACCGGACTGGATCAATAAAGGAAGCGGCGCCTTCTCGGAAAAAGGGGGCAATATCTTTCATGGCGTGGGGGCCGTCACCGGAATTCGCAATAAACCGCTTGCGGTAACAACAGCCGATAATCGCGCCCGGGCCGAGATTGCAAAAATCTTTGAGACCTATACGGCGTCTCTGATGCGCGACTATGCCGCTTCAACAACCGGAGGGGCGCAGGTCACAGGCGCCTCCGCCACACGTGAAGAGCAGAGTGTGGAACAGGCCATTAAGACCTTCTCCTCGGCCACCCTCTCGGGCGTCATGATTATTGACCACTGGGCCGATTCATCCGATGGAACGATCTACGCCCTGGCGCGGCTTGATCTGGATAACTTTAAAAACAGCGCCGAGCGGCTAAATGAGTTGAGCGCCAGTGTGAGGGATTACGTCAGGAAAAACGCCGAAAGGTCGTTTGAAAATCTCCTTAACGAAGAAGAGAGGAGAAAGAGATAAAGGCCTCTTTTATCGCGCCTCCTTCGAAAGGAAGGAGAGAAGGGTGCGCCTCTCGTCATCGGTGATTTCTTGTTTTCCCCTCTCCTTGATATGGCCGCGCATTCGATCGACGACCGCCGTCCACTCTTTTGCAGTATGTTGTGACGGATCGGGAAGATGATGGCACTGGGCGCATCGTTTTGAAAAAAGGATCGTCTCTGGAGAGGCATCCTGGATCAACCGGGGCGAGGCCTTTCTAAAACCATGCCGCGAGAGATAGGTCACAATCTGTCCCATCTCTTCCGGAGAAGGGAGAAAGAGGTTTTTTGATTCCATGCTAAAGACCTTCCGCCTTTGTAACCGATCGATCATCCGCGACACAACGGGAAGCCACTCCCCGGAAGCGTGCATCCTTGGGTCTGGAAGATCATGGCATTGGATACAGGCCCGAATAAACAGCCTCGCCGAGGGCGAGGTGCGATCGGCAAGCTGTGCCTCTTTAAACCCTGCGGGACGGTTCGCGACGGAAATGGGGGGATCATCGGAGGCGATGAAGATAAAAGTGGTAAGCGGCAAAGCAACGAGGATGGCGATAATAATGAGGTGTTTTCGCATCGGCGTCTTAAAAAATAGCCTACCTCCCGTTAAAATTCAATAGGGATCTCCCCACGCATGGAAACCATCATTCATTTTATTCGCGCCGCGGCATTGGGATTGATCGAGGGGCTGACCGAGTTTATCCCTGTCTCTTCAACCGGCCATCTGATCTTAGTCGGCGACCTGATTGATTTTAGCGGGCCGGTGGCCAATACCTTTCGGGTCTTCATCCAACCAGGCGCAATTCTGGCCGCCGTCTTCCTCTATAAAGATCGCTTCATTCAGCTCGTCCACTTTCAAAGCAAAAGCGGATTTGCAGGCATCAACGGCTGTCTTCTCCTTGGCATCAGCACCGCTCCGGCGCTTCTCTCGGGGGCCCTGGCCCACAGCTTTATCAAGCAACACCTCTTTACGCCATTGACCGTGGCCATTGGCCTTGGCGTAGGCGGTATCGGCATGCTCCTGGTCGAGCGATTTATCTCCCCAGGGGAAAAATCGAATCTTGATGACTTCACATGGAGGGAGGCGCTGACCGTTGGCCTCTTTCAGTGTCTGGCCCTCTGGCCCGGCATGTCCCGATCCGCATCAACCATGATCGGAGGAATGGTTTCCGGCGTCGATCGGAAGACGGCGGCAGAATATTCCTTCCTCGTGGCCGTGCCGGTATTGTTCGCCGCATCTATCTATGACCTCTACAAAAGTCTGCACCTGCTTCACGTATCCGACATTCCCATTTTTATCACTGGTTTTATCTCATCTTTTATCTTCGCCTCGCTCGCCATTCAATTCGTGATCCGGTTTTTGAAAAGTCATACCCTGCGACCCTTCGCCTGGTACCGTATTGTCCTCTCCGTCATCCTCTTGATGATTTTAAGATAAATTGACTCACCCTCCCGCCCATTGTAAGATCAAAATCGCTTATCCCCTTGGATAAATGCTGGAGATGAATACCTTCTATATCATAGACGGAAGCGCGTACCTCTATCGGGCCTATTATGCCATTCGGGAACTTTCGACCCGACAGGGATTGCCCACCAACGCCGTGTATGGATTCTGCCAGATGCTCCTTAAAATCATAAAAGATAAAAAACCCGACTATCTCGCCATCGCCTTCGATTCAAAAGGCCCGACGTTTCGCCATAAAATCTATGAAAACTATAAGGCGCACCGTCCCGCCATGCCGGACCCGCTCGCCGTCCAAATCCCCTATATCCATAAAATGGTTGAGGCGTTTCGGATACCCGCCCTTATCGAAGAAGGCTATGAGGCGGACGACCTGATTGGAACGCTTGCCAGACAAGGTGAATCAAACGGCCTTGCGGTCGTCATTGTGAGCGGAGACAAAGATATGTTTCAACTGATCTCCCCGGCCATCACCGTCTACGATTCGATGAAGGATCGGCTTTATACCGAAAAGGAGATCACAGAGCGATTCGGCTTTGGGCCGTCGCAGGTGGTTGAGATGATGGGGTTAATGGGTGACGCGGTTGATAACATCCCGGGGGTGACAGGGATTGGAGAAAAAACCGCCATTCAGCTTATCCAGGAATTTGGAGACATTGAAAACCTCCTCTCTCATCTTGATCAGGTGAAGAAGTTAAAGCTGCGTGAGACGTTATATGGCCAGCAAGAGATCGCGCGATTAAGCCGCACCCTGGCGCAAATCGACACCCGCTGCCCGATGGCATTTCATCCGGAGCAGTTTCGCATCAGACCCCCCGATCGGGAATCTCTGATGGCCTTGTGCAAGGAGCTGGAGTTTTCAACTCTTCTAAAAGAGTTCAATCTCTCTCTTCCTCAACCGCTGAAACGTCGTGAAATTGCCATTATTTCCGAGATGGGAGAAGCGATAGAGGCAATCCAAAGAAGTCAGAAGGTCGCCATCGCCCTTCGTGCAACCCCTGATCATCCGACAGAAGCCACATTGTCCGCCATCGCTTTTTCTTCAGAGAGGGGGAAGGCCTACTACCTCCCTGTTTCGGGCCCAATGCCATCGGGGCTTGCGGCTATTTTCGAGTCGGAGTCGGTTTTAAAATGCGGGCACGATTTAAAAGAGGCGCTCCTTCTTCTTAAAAAATGCGGCGTCGCGTGCAAGGGCCCCTTGCTTGATACGATGATCGCCTCCTATCTCTTAAACCCCGGACAGCGGGATCATGCCTTAGAGAGGGTCGCCCTCGCGCACGCACCGGCTGCGCCAGAGGAGGTCGCAGAAGATACGCCTTCCCGTCTTTGTAGGGAAGCGGAGACTATTCTGCAATTATCGGAGTGTTTGCCGGACCTTTTGTCGTCACAGTCTCTCTTGTCGCTCTTTTATGACATGGAGATGCCGCTGGTTCCCGTTCTGGCCAAGATTGAACAAAACGGCGTCAAGATCAATGCGTCGCGCCTGATTTCGATGTCGAAAGAGATTGACGCAAGGCTTTCGACGTTGACAGAGCGGATTCATCATCTTGCCGGAGGCCCCTTTAATGTCAACTCCCCAAAACAGTTGGCGGAAATTCTATTTGAGCGATTGCATCTCCCCCCGATTAGAAAGACCAAAACAGGATATTCGACCGACGAAGATGTGCTGACCCGGTTAGCGGCCATGCACGAATTGCCGTCGGAGATACTTCATTCCCGTCAGTTGACAAAACTAAAGTCTACTTATATCGATACCCTGCCGAAACTGGTTTGTCCTGCAACGGGCCGTATCCACACCCAGCTTAACCAGACGATCACCGCCACCGGCCGTCTCTCTTCCAAAGAGCCAAACCTCCAAAACATCCCGATTCGCGGCGACCTTGGCCGGAAGATCCGCTCCGCTTTTATTGCGGAAGAGGGGATTCTCCTTTCCGCCGATTACAATCAGATTGAACTTCGCATCCTGGCGCATCTGTCAGAAGATGCCCATTTAATGGAGGCGTTTAAGCGGGGAGAGGATATCCATGCGCAAACGGCGGCGCAAATATTTGGCCTAATGAAAGAGGATATCACGTCAGAGATGCGACGGGTGGCCAAGACAGTCAATTTTGGGATTATTTATGGAATCAGTCCTTTTGGTCTTTCTGTCAATCTGGGGGTTTCCCAGACGGAGGCAAAACGCTATATTGATCGGTATTTTGAACACTATCAGGGGGTGCGGCAGTTTATCGATCAGACGCTGGAGGTGGCCACCCGGCAGGGGTATGTCACCACCCTTTTTCACCGCCGTCGCGATATCCCCGAACTATCAAGCAAAAACAGGAATACGCGCGGATCGGGAGAGCGCCTGGCGATCAACACCCCCATTCAGGGAAGCGCTGCCGACATTATTAAACTTGCGATGATCGCCATTGACAGACGGATGCGGCAGGAAGCCGTTTCTGCCAAGATGATCCTGCAAGTGCATGATGAATTGATCTTTGAAGTTCCAGAGGCGGAAGTAACGTTAATGAGAGAGATGGCGACCCAGATGATGGAAGAGGTTGTCAGGCTGAAAGTCCCGCTGAAAGTCAATGTCGGCGTGGGGGAGAATTGGGGGGAGATTCACTAAGAAGGCTGCTGAAAAACTTGTTTTATGGATAGGCTGTTCAAAAAGTTCCAGATGCGAGGCCGCAGGGACCGAGGAGACCGCAACGTACT
>CAYJWQ010000072.1:2747-8022 GCA_964373895.1 uncultured Nitrospirota bacterium | reverse complement strand
TCCGAGGCAAATGCAGTAAACGAGATCAACCAAGTGATGCAATCGGTGTCGGCGGACTGGGTCGTGCTGGTCTCCCCTGGCGTGCAGTTTGAGCCGCGTTATCTTTTTTCCTGCGTGGATTATATCAATATTCGGCCACACTGGCGCCTGATTTATACCGACGAAGATAGTTTGGATGCGGAGGGAAAGCGGTACGATCCAAAGTTTAAGCCTGATTTTAACCTCGATATGCTGCGTTCCATGCCCTACATGGGACTCTGTTTAGTCAGGCGGGATGTAGCCCTGACGGTGGGGGGATATGCGTATCTCTCTTTGGCAGGTTCGTATGACATGGCCTTAAAGGTGTTGGATCGGTGCGGAGAGGAGGCGGTGGGGCATATTGCATCGCTACTCTACCATCTGCCGACAAATGCCTGTTCAATAAAGTGGAGCGAAGGGAGGGCCGCGCTTACGGCCCATTTAGGGCGCTGTGGTGTCGAGGCCGAGGTAGAGGAAGGGCGCCTGGCGGGAACGTATCGGATACGCTATCGGCATAGAGACACCCCGCTTGTTTCAGTGATTATCCCTACTAAAGATAAGCTTCAGTTTTTTAAGCCATGCATAGATATTCTTTTAGAAGAAACCACCTATCCGAACTTTGAGGTGCTGGTCGTGGACAATCAAAGTTCAGACCCCTCGGCGCTCTCTTTTTATGAAGCATTAGAGGTTAAGCATAGTGGCAAGGTTCGTATCCTGCGCTATCCTAAGCCGTTTAATTTTTCTGCGATAGGCAATCTGGGGGCAAGGGAAGCTAAAGGGACGTACCTCCTCTTTTTAAATAACGACACACAAATTCTTAGTCCAGATTGGTTGGATCAGATGGTGGCGCATGGTCAGCGCAAGGAGGTTGGCGTGGTTGGGGTGCGTCTTATTAATCCGGCAACCAACAAAATCCAACATGTCGGTATTATTGCCGGTCTGGGAGGATACGCCCACCACCCAGGCCATGAGGTTCAAGAGATGGAAGATGCGGGGTATATGGGGCGGTTTCAGATTGATCAGAATTACTCGGCAGTCACAGGGGCCTGCCTTCTTATTAAAAAATCGATCTACGCGCAGGTGGGCGGGATGGATGAGGGCAAGTTCCCGATCTATTTCAATGATGTTGATCTCTGTTTGAAAGTAGGCCAGTTCGGTTACAAGATTGTATGGACACCCTATGTGACGCTGGAGCACGTTGGGTCGGCTACCTTAAGTGACGATTTGCCTCCCTCGGCGGAACGTGAGGACATCTTTTTTAAGAAGATAGCAGTGCCAGGGGATGAACTGCTTCGGAAATGGCTGCGCCGACTCCCTACAGATCCAGCGTATAACCGGAACTTAAGTCTGGGGGTGAATGATTATATGCCTGATCCTGATGTCGTTGTTTCTTGGGATCCAGACATTCGCATACGCCCACGCATTCTGGGGATGCCGTTGCCCTGTCGACATAGCGAGTACCGCATCGTTTCTCCTTTGCGCGTTTTAAATGCCTCGCAAAAGGCGCAATGCGGCCTTGTCCAGTCAACATCCCCAGGTCAATTGCGCATCTTGCATGCGGTGGAAATAGAACGGCTTCAACCGGACACCCTTCTTCTTCATAGGCCTATTTTTGACCATCAGATATACACTTTAGACCGCTACAAGGAGTTTAATCAGGTCCAACGTCTGTTTCTGTTTGACTCTGTCGATTTCGATGATCTTTGCAAAAGCAACC
Organism: uncultured Nitrospirota bacterium; assembly: GCA_964373895.1. Lineage (GTDB taxonomy): Bacteria > Nitrospirota > Nitrospiria > SBBL01 > SBBT01 > SBBT01. The sequence continues at coordinate 6,287 of CAYJWQ010000072.1, read as the reverse complement.
TGGAAGGGTATTCCCTTCATAACACCGCAAGGCTCAAGATGGCGTTGGCGCTGTGCGATCGGATGATTGTCACGACAGGGCCGTTAGCTGACTTCTTTAAGGGGATGATTAAAGATATTCGCGTGATTCCTGATTATTTAGAACGGGGTGTGTGGGAGTATCTTGTCTCACAACGTCGGCAGGGGAGTTGCCCCAGGATAGGGTGGGTGGACGTTAATCCCGCTGATCTTGGCTGTGTCACAAGTGTTATAAAGGACTTATCAAAAGAGGTGGAATGGATTGTCCTTGGTCTCTGTCCGGAAAAATTGAGGCCCTATGTGAAAGAAGTTTATCCCATGCCCAATTCCTACGATGCCTATTCGGAAAGCCTGGCAAAATTAAACTTGGATTTAGCGGTGGCGCCGATGGAGGTGAATCGGGTTAATGAAGCCAGGAGCAATATCCACCTACTCGAATTGGGGGTTTTAGGCTGCCCCATCGTCTGCACCGATATCCTTCCCTTTCGAGATGCGCCCGTAAAGCGTGTGCCTAATAAACCATGGGCATGGCGTGAGGCGATACGAGAGAGAATTGTGGATCTCGATGCCACGGCAAAAGAAGGAGATAAACTGAAACAATGGGTGCTCGATCATTATATGTTGGAAGACCACCTTGCCGAATGGCTTTCCGCGCTAACACCCTAGACCCAAAGATATGCCCCTATGTCCTCCGCTCTTTACGTCCTATATAAGATCTTAAAATTCCTTGTCTACCCCCTTACCTGGATTATTGTTCTGTTATCTCTTGCACTATTTTGGTCTTGGAGGAAAAACCCCTTACGTCTTAGAATCAGTATGATCACGGCACTCTTAATCGCCTATCTTCTGTCCAGTCCTCCCATAAGTTGGACCCTTGCCTACTCCCTCGAAAGACTTTATCCGCCAAAGGCTGCGCAGGAGACTTCTGGAGTGCTTCCCTATGATGCCGTGGTAGTTCTTGGAGGGGGGGTATCCCAAAAGGGGAAATTAAGAAGCGAGGATCGGCTTAACCATGAGTCGCTGGAGCGATTACTTTGCGCAAGAGAATTGCTGCTGCAAGGTGCCTCCTCCATGATGATCCTAAGCGGCGGCAATGCAGATCCAGATCGCATTGGCGCGCCGGTAGCCCTTGTTATGGAGAAAACCCTACAATCACTTGGCGTAGGCAATGGGAAGATCATGACAGAAACGAACTCCCGCACCACGTACGAGAACGCGGTTGAAATCAAAAAGCTCTTAGGGAATCGATCTCGTATTGCGTTGGTAACATCCGCGCTGCACATGCCTCGGTCAATGGCGCTCTTCCGCCAGCAGGGATTAAACGTCACGGCGTTTTCCTGCGGCTATATGGCAGGCCCGCTCCCTCAAGGTGTGATGCGTTTTATGCCTGATGTTGCCTATCTGCGGCAAAGCACGCTGGCCATCAACGAGTGGATGGGGCTTGCTGTTTATTGGGTGGCCGGTTATGTCTAACAACCTGTCCGTTCCTATCTTGGGCATTTGACCTGATTTTCAAACTTAGCTATATATGAGCCATGTCGTTACGCCTTGATAAGTTACAGAAGATCCCAGTTGATCTGGCCATTATTGGCGGAGGGATACAGGGGGCTGGCGTTGCCCGTGAGGCGGCCCTTCGGGGCCTATCTGTCGCTCTGTTTGAAAAGGGTGATTTTGCCTCCGGGACCTCGAGCCGAACCTCCGGCTTAATTCACGGAGGAATTCGTTACCTAGAACAGGGCGCCTTCCATCTGGTCTATCAGGCGGTTCACGAACGTTATACCCTTTCCCATCTTGCCCCGCACCTTGTTCGCCCTATTCCCTTCCTCTTCCCCATTTATCAGGGGGAGGGGAGAGGGAAATGGAAAATCCGGATAGGGACGCTCCTCTATGACTTTCTTGCCGGTGCGAAGACGATTGGCCAGTGCCAGATGCTCAACCCGAGCGAAGTCCTCTCGGAGGAACCCGCTCTCCGCTCGAAAGATCTGGTAGCTGCCGCCCAATTTTATGACTGCCAGATGAACGATGCCCGTCTCTGTCTTTCCGTTCTTCTTTCCGCGCGCGAGAGAGGGGCGTCCCTCTTTAATTACGTTGCCGTGACTGATCTGATTCAGAAAAACGGCAAGGTCTGCGGTGTGCGTGTAACGGAGGTGTTGACGGGGGCAAAGTACGATATCTTTGCCAACGTGGTTGTGAATGCCGCCGGCCCATGGATCGATGATATTTGCAAGATGGAAGGCCGAGCCTACCGGCGGCTTCGACCTACGAAGGGCATCCACATTGTGGTTCCGAGAATCACCCGACAACATGCGGTGGTGGTTGCAAGCGAAAAGAGCCATCGGATTTTTTTCGTCATCCCGTGGAACCAAGATACCCTGATCGGAACAACCGACACCAACTATACCGGCGATCTGAATCATATTCGGGCCGAGAAGGACGAAGTGTCATGGCTTCTGCGTGAAACCAGACAGCTCTTCCCAAAATGCCTTCTTACCGAGGAGGCCGTTATATCGAGATTTGCGGGGGTTCGCCCATTGGTCTATACGGAAAATAGATCCCCCTCCGAGCTGCCGCGGGAAGGGAACATTGAATGGACGGCCGGCGGCATGTTGGTTTTGGTGGGCGGAAAATATACCCTCTTTCGAAATACGGCGCAAAAAGCGGTTGCTGCCATCATAAAAGCGGCGCCGGAGCTGTCTTCCCGAGAGAGGCCGGCTTACGAGCCTCCCCTTTATGGCGGGGATATGGCCTCGCTTGAGGCTTACCAGAATGAGGAGGTCGCCTCCGTGAAGACCCTTTATCCGTTAAGGGAAGAGGCGCTGGAATACTTAATCGGCGCGTATGGGACGAAATACCATGATATCCTCGATCTCGCGCGCAGGGATAAGACCTTGTTCGCCCCGCTGACCCCGCTTCAATATCCTATATTAGCGGAAGCGGTCTATGCCGTTCGCAACGAGATGGCGGTGCGACTTTCTGATTTTATGCGGCGGCGGAGTTTTATTGCACTTGGAAAATTCAAACGCAGTCCTGAACTGATTGATCAGGTGGCAAGACAGATGGCAAAAGAGCTTGAATGGAGCCGAGACCGAATGGATGTTGAGATACAGGCGTATTTGGAGGAGATTGATGGAACGTGACAGCGAAGCGGTTCGAGAGGCCAACGTATCCTTTTATCGGGCCTTTGAGACGTTGGACATCAAGCGGATGGATGACATCTGGAGTAAGGAGGATTACATAAAATGTATTCACCCGGGATGGCATGTCCGCATCGGCTGGGGAGAGATTCGCGATAGCTGGGTGCTGATTTTTAACCATACCCGCGCGATTAAATTTTCGATTGATCTCCTGGATGTGCGTGTTGTAGGCGATTGGGCTTGTGTGGTCTGTCTGGAATCAATATCCACACAGGAACAGGAGGCATGGATTGACGGAAAAGTTCTGGCCACCAATCTTTTTGAATGGCATGGGGGGCAATGGCGGATATTTCATCATCATGGGTCTCCCCTTGTGAGCGGGGAGGCCG
>CAYJWQ010000072.1:0-2647 GCA_964373895.1 uncultured Nitrospirota bacterium | reverse complement strand
TAGGGTTTGCGATGTCGCGAATACAGGAAATTGCATTTTTGGTCTTTGGACCATTGTCTGTGGGGGGTGTCTTTCTCTTGTCCCTCCCTTCGCTGACCACGGTGGGCCTTGGGTTTTTTCGAACCAATGGACTGGTCTTCTTAATCTCCGTCATCGCCGGCCTTTTGCTGTTTCCGCTTCCTTATTCGTTATGGCATCCCCCTGCCGCCGGATATGCCATTCTCTTTTTCTCTCTCTTTATCCTGATCCTTTTTATATACAATCTTCGGCTCTGGTTTCGCCAACCTTACCACAGCCGATCCCTTCTTCTTACGGCAGCCGCGCTCGGGGTTGCGGCGATTCTGGCGACTGTAAGGTATTATCTTCCCCCCGCCGTCTCGTTCACCCGTCTTTTCTCGCTTTCCATCTATTTTTTAAATTCCGGCCTCCTTCTTGGCTCGGGGGTATTGGGAATGTTGCTGGGCCACAGTTATCTGACCCGACCTTCTCTGTCGATTGTCCCGCTTTTACACCTGACCAGAATTTTTATGCTATTGGTGTTTGTGGAAGGGGGGCTCGCTTTTGCCAACTTGATCGTGGCCTTTCCCTCGCCGCGCTTGAGAGATGCCCTGTTATTGAACACGATTGAAGGGCTCTATCTTTGGATTCGGCTCCTGATTGGGATTGTGGGGCCGATCATCCTTGCCCCCATGATATTAAAGACGGTGCACGAACGGGCAACCATGTCGGCGACCGGCCTCCTGTATATTGCGATGCTGATGGTGATGGTCGGAGAGATTTTCTCTCGTTTTTTCCTGCTGATGGATATTGCCCTTTTATAAGCGTAGAGAGGCATGAGGAGACCAAACATGGCAGAGGGGATAAAAAATTACATTAACGGGAAGTGGGTGGATGCGGCCGGCGGAAAAACATTCGAAAGTATTAATCCTGCCGATACGCGTGAGGTCATCGGGCTTGTTCCTGACTCTGATGCCGCGGATGTTGAGGCCGCCGTTAAGGCCGCGCGTCGCGCGGCCCCCTCCTGGGCCAAAACCCCACCGCCGAAGCGGGGGGAAATCCTCTATCGCGCGGCCGAATTGCTGGTTAAACGAAAACAGGCCCTTGGCGAATGTGTGGTTCGCGAGATGGGAAAGGTTTTATCGGAAGGGTTGGGAGATGTCCAGGAGGCGATCGATATGACCTACTATATGGCGGGAGAGGGGAGACGCTTAAGCGGCGAGACGGTCCCTTCAGAGCTTCCAGACAAAGACGCCAAATCGATTCGCGTTCCGGTCGGCCTTTTCGCCCTGATTACGCCGTGGAATTTCCCGATTGCCATCCCCTCGTGGAAAATCACCCCTGCGCTCATTGCCGGCAACACGGTTATTTTCAAGCCGGCGGAAGAGACCCCAGTCTGCGCCACGCGGTTGGTTGAGATTTTGCATGAGGCTGGACTCCCTCCGGGGGTGCTCAACATGGTTCACGGGTTTGGCGAGACGGCAGGGGAGCCGATGGCGTGCCATCCGATGGTCGATGCCGTCTCTTTTACCGGCTCCAACAATGTGGGAATGAAACTCGCCGGCGTCTGCGCCAGCCAGGGAAAACATTATACAATGGAGACCGGCGGGAAAAACCCGATTATCGTCATGGATGATGCGAATCTGGATTTGGCGATTGAAGGGGCTCTCTGGGGCGGGTTTGGAACCACGGGACAGCGCTGCACGGCCGCCAGCCGCCTGATTGTGCATCAAGCCATTTATGATCGTTTTGTAAAAAGGTTTATTGAAGGGGCAAAACGACTTAAATTGGGGAATGGCTTAGAGAAGCAAACGCAGGTTGGTCCGGTGGTCAGCGAAGCGCAATACAAAAAGGTGCTTCACTATATTGAAGTCGGCAAGAAGGAGGGGGCCAGGCTGGTATTAGGGGGGGGGCCTTATAAAAAGGGGACGTGCGCCAACGGCTACTTTATCGCCCCGACAATTTTTATCGATGTCTTACCAAAAATGCGGATTGCTCGGGAGGAGATTTTTGGGCCGGTGGTTTCAATCATTCGGGCAAAAGAGCTCACGGAAGCGATCGATATCGCCAATGACACCCCTTTTGGGCTTTCCGCTGCTATCTATTCTCGGGATGTCAACAAAACGGCGATTGCGGAGCGTGATCTCGACTGTGGGTTGGTTTATATTAACGCCTCCACGATTGGGGCCGAGATTCAGCTCCCCTTTGGCGGCACCAAACGAACGGGCTTAGGTCCCCGGGAGGCGGGAGGCCGCGGAGGGGCGCTCGATCTTTATACCAAATGGAAGGTCATTTATCGCGATTTCAGCGACCGGCTCCAAAAGGCCCAGATGGATTAACCCTATTGCTTTAAGTATTCCGCCAGCGCTACCTCTGAGCGATCTGTAATCTCATCGAGACAGGTCAAACAGGTGACTGAAAAATTCTCATTGGTCAAAAATGCGGGGAGGTTGTCCGGATGAACCTCGTCATCCTCGATGGCGGGACCCCCGCATCCGATATGGACTACCCTGATATTACCCATGGTTGTTTATCTCCGTAAATAGTTTCTTTGTGCAGCGTAACATAAATCAATGCGCGTTTACACGTCTGTTCTTGTCATTCTTGGAGTTTATCTTCTGCCGCTTCTTCACGGTTGCGGTTCAAAGAC
>CAYJWQ010000071.1:0-8238 GCA_964373895.1 uncultured Nitrospirota bacterium | reverse complement strand
CCTCGTGGGAGGGGATAAAGGGGAGGGGGGAACCTTTCGGGTGACCGTTCACCCTCACCCATCAAGGGAGAGGGTTCAATTGATGTTTTCTATCGCTGTTCTTGGATAAAAAGCGTATGAGACACGTTTAGCATAAGGAGGTGTGCAATGGTTGAAAGCAGAGCCATTTTAGTGGCGGGCGCAACGGGACAACAGGGAGGAGCGGTTGCAAGAAACCTGTTGAAAAGAGGTTTGGCGGTGCGCGCGCTCACGCGAGACCCTGGAAAAGTTTCGGAGTTAAGAAAGCTGGGGATGGAAGTGGCCTTGGGAAATCTGACCGATCGGCCTTCGTTGGATGAGGCCCTTCATGGCATAAAGAGGGTTTTTCTGGTAACCACCCCTTTTGAGAAAGGGATGGAGACCGAGGTGCAACAGGGAATGACAGCGGTGAATGCCGCCAGGGCGGCCGGCGTAGAGCATCTTGTCTATACCTCGGTGGCAAGCGTGGATCGCGCAACCGGCATTCCCTATTTCGAGACCAAGTGGAAGGTGGAGCAACATATCCGAAAATCCGGAGTGCCGGCTACGATCCTGCGGCCGGTTTTTTTCATGGAGAATTTCGGCTCTTCCTGGCTTCTACCGGGCATCAAAAATGGCAAACTGACGCTCCCCGTTCGCCCCGATCATCCGCTTCAGATGATTGCGTTGGACGATATTGGAGAGGTCGCCGCAACTGCCTTCGAGAATCCAAGAGATTATATTGGGCAGGTGGTTGAGCTTGCCGGCGATGAGAAGACGTTGCCTGACGCCATGCGGCTCCTATCGAAGGCGATTGGCAAACCGATTCTCTATGAGCAGATGCCGGATGAGCGCTCTGAAAAGGCGTTCGGAAAAGAGCTTGCGATCATGTTCCGATGGTTCAACGACGTAGGCTATGATGTCGATATCGCCGCCCTTCGGAAACGGTACGGCATCGCCTTGACGCAGTTTGAGGAACTCATCGCCCATGCGTCCTGGGTAGAATCGCTGAAATAGCGGTTTTGGGGGCAAGGGGTAACGGCAAGAGTCAACGGCAAGGGGAACGCGGGAGAAGGGGTCTTATTTGATTTCAATAGACGCCTTCTCCCATAGCCGCTTTAGCCACTTCTTGCGGGCGGCATCTTTCTTCTCGGCAAGAAGCAAGGCTTCAATCTCTCCGTGCACCGACTCAAGCGGTTTTAAGCCCCCCTCCTGCCGTTCTGCCACTTTGAAAAGGTGAAATCCCTGATCGGTCTGTATGATGGGGCTGATCTCCCCCTCTTTCAGATTAAAGAGGATGGGATCAAGCGCCGGAGAGAGTTCCCCCCGCCTGAAGAACCCCAAATCGCCCCCGTTTTTAGGGTGGTCGCTATAAAGTTCAACAAGGCGCTGAAAATCCTCGCCTGCCAATGCCCTGGCCCGCGCCTCTTGTGCCTTCTGGCGGATCTCTTCCAGCGCGCGTCCCGAGAATTCCCGATAAGAGTCTCGCCCCTGGATCGCCCATATCAGCACAATTTGCAACAGGTGGAGCTGATCCGGCATACGCCATCGTTGTGGCTGTGTATGGTAGTACGCCTTAATCTCCTCTTCGGGCACAACAATATCCATCGCCGCTTCCTGATGCATCAGTTTTAAAATGGTTAACTGATGTCGTAGTTTATCAAGATATTGTTCCCACGGAATATCCCGGGAGACTGTATCGATCAGGGCCTGTCTGTCCGCAAGGCGGTTGTGTGTTTCGATATCTTTTACGGCAATCTCCAGCTCCGAATCGGCAATGTAAACCCCCTTTTTCTTCGCCTCCTGCAGCATCAGCCGCTCCTCGATCATCTGCGTTAAGATGGCCGGCTCTTCAGGGCTTTCGGCCTTTCTCCCTTTCTGCGCCCGTAAGGATTGTTTGGCCTCGTCCAGCTCGCTTTGCGTGATGATCTCCCGATTGACAATCGCCGCGACGCGATCGACCACAGCGCCCCACGCGGAAGGGGAGAGGACAAGGGTTAGAAGGAAAACGATGTTTCGCAGACGAGTCATGTCGGTTCCCCTTTAAGGATAGAGAGGGCGAAGGCGGCATCCAAAAAATGATCACGCCATGAGCCGTCTCGAATCGTTATTTCAAACGCGTGTGAGGAGGTAAAGTGGAGCCGCCCGCCAAACGCGCTGACCAGTTTTTTTAGATGATCTTCGTTGACCTCGGCGGATGAATCGAACAGAAAGGAGAGGGTCTTGTCCCCCTCTTCTATTTTCAAAAGGTGGACCGATTTCGCCATCCTTTTTAGTTGGGTCACTTGCAACAGATGTTCGGCGACGTCAGGGAGCGGACCGTAGCGGTCTTTCATCTCGCATCGTATCGGTTCGATCTCATCGGACGGACCGCCTGCGGAGAGCCGCTTGTAAATGGAAAGCCGCTGACAGGTGTCAGGGACATATTCCTCGGGAATGTAGGCCGACACCATCAACCGAAGCTCCGGCTCGACTTCGTCACAAAGGGGGGTCCCTTTTAGTTCTCGCACCGCCGCTTCGATCATTTTCATATAAAGTTCAAGACCCACGTCCCGAATATATCCAGACTGCTCGCCCCCCAGCAAATTCCCGGCGCCACGGATTTCCAAATCCCGCGCGGCGATCCGAAAGCCGGACCCAAGCTCTGTAAACTCCTGAATACTTTTCAGCCGCTGACGCGACTCCTCCGTTAAGATTTTGCCCTCACGGACCAGGAGATAGGCATAGGCCTGCTCCTCCGACCGGCCGACCCGCCCCCTTAATTGGTAGAGATCGGCCAGGCCGAAACGGTCGGCGTCATTAATGATAATCGTGTTGGCCGACGGAATATCGAGCCCCGACTCGATGATCGCGGTCGAGACGAGGAGATTATACTCTTTCGTGATGAATTTAAGCATCACCTCTTCAAGAAGGGCCTCCCGCATCTGACCATGGGCGATGCCAATCCTGGCCTCCGGCACAAGATGGGCCAGAAATTCCCCGATCTTGGCGATCTGCTGCACCCGATTGTGGACAAAAAATATCTGCCCTCCGCGAACCAGCTCCCGGAAAATCGCCTCCCGGATGATATTGGGATCAAATGGCGCAAGAATCGTTCGAATCGATAGCCGATGCGCCGGCGCGGTCTCAATCGTTGAAAGGTCCCGCATCTGGGCGAGGGACATCTGCAAGGTTCTGGGGATCGGCGTGGCCGTTAAGGTTAAGACATCAATCTGTTTTTTCATCTGTTTAAATCGCTCTTTATGCCTTACGCCAAAACGGTGTTCTTCATCAATCACCAGAAGCCCCAGGTCCAGAAAGGCAATATCTTTCTGAAGCATCCGATGCGTTCCAATCAGGATATCGACGCCGCCCCGCTTCAGATCGGCGATGGTGGCCCTTTGTTCCTGCCGCGAGTTAAACCGGCTTAGCATGCCGACTTTCACAGGATACGGGGAGAACCGTTTTGAGAATGTCTGATAATGTTGCTGGACGAGCAGGGTGGTCGGCGCGAGGACCGCCACCTGTTTATTGTCCATCACGGCATGAAACGCCGCCCGTATGGCCACCTCGGTTTTCCCGTAGCCAACATCGCCGCAGATCAGCCGATCCATCGGTTTGGGCCTTTGCATATCGGAAATCACCTCCTCAATGGCGGTCAACTGATCCGGCGTCTCCTCGTATTCAAAGGCGGCCGAAAACGCCTCCGCAAGAGAAGAAGGGGTAGAAAAAGGATGTCCCGCCGCGATCTCCCGTTCGGCGTAAAGCTTAAGAAGCTCCTGGGTCATCTCTCTGATCTTTCCGCGTACCCGCTCTTTGGCCTTTGCCCACCGGACCCCCCCCAATGGATCAAGCTGCGGGGCATTTCCTTCCGGCCCGATATAACGGGAAATAAGATTGACCGCGTCGAGCGGGACGTAAACTTTATCTCTTCCGGCATACTCCAGGACGAGAAAGTCGGCGTCATAGGCCGGTCCCCGCTCCTGCTGCCGGATGGAGAGTCGCTTTAAGCCGATATAGCGCCCGATTCCATGGTGAAGGTGGACGATATAATCGCCTGTCTTTAACTCTTCAAACGAAGCAAGAAGCGCGCGTCCCATCGATCGGGCGTTTTTGGCCTCTCGCCTGTGCATCGGCGTTCCGCCCGTCAGCGCCTCTTCGGTTAAAAAAGCGACCTTCATCCGAGGGAGCGAAAAACCTTCATAAAGGGTCCCCACCTTAAGGGCAATGGCGGAGGAATGATGAACCTCCCCCTCTTCCTCCGATCGTACCCATGGCAGGTCATGATCGGAAAAAAGGTGTTGAAACCGCGTCAACTGATTTTCGCTGGTGGCAACCAGCATGACAAAATGATCCCGCAATAGAATGTTTATAACCTCGACCACCTCCGAAAAGGGTTGTCCAGGCTGCCCCAGACCCAACGATGGGAGAGAATGGGAATCGAACGTAAAGCGCTTGGCCCCCGCCTCCTGTCGAAGGGAGAGCGATTCTAAATCGATGATTGTCCGGCCAACGCCTGCGGCAGAAAGATGCGAGAGGGGAAGGCAGAGGTCGCCGACCTTGGGATATTTGGAATTTCTCTGACCAAACAGCGCGTTATCCGCCGCCTCTTCAAGAAAACGCCTTCCCTTCTGGATGACCTCGTCCGGCTCATCGAAAATCAAGAGTGTGTCGGATGAAAGATAGTCCGAAAGGGGGGTCTGGTAGAAACAAGGATCTGTGAGGTCCTCCCTGCCTGGCATGACATGAATCGCATCAATCGCTTTGATCGATCTTTGAGATTCCGGATCGAAAAGGCGGAGCGACTCGATCTGATCGCCGAACAACTCGATCCGAACCGGATGGGGAGAGGCCGGTGGATAGAGATCGATTATCCCGCCGCGAAATGATGCCTCTCCCGGTTGGGTGACCGGTTCCGCGGTTTCATAACCGGCCGAGCAAAGGGATGTCATCAGGGTTTCTTTGGATATCTCCTGTCCCTTTTTAAGGGTTTGGCTCTTATCGTGAAGCGCTGCCTTGGAAATCACTTTCTGCAAAAAAGCCTCAACCGATGTGACCACACAGACCCCTCCCCCGTGGGCCAAACGATGAAGGGTCGCCAGCCGTTGGGCGATCAAGTCGGGTCTCGGCGTGGCCGGCTCATAGGGAAGAATATCCCAGGGGGGGAAAAAACGGACTTCCATGGGGGTTGGGTAGGGTCCAGGGGGGGTCGGGTAGAGTCCCAGAAAAAAACAGAGCTCCTGGTAGATCCGTTCGGCTTGTGGGTGAGAGGGGGCAACCAGACAAAAGGGACGCCCTTGCCGTGCGATGTGTGATAATAAAAAGGCCTCTGAAGCGCCCCAAAGACCGTCGGTTTTGATCTTCCTTTCGCCATTCGCGATGGCATCTAAAACCGGCGCGAAGAGGGAAGGTTGAAGTGGATTGGACATTTAAGGATGATACCGCCGGATAATCCGTTCAATCAAGTCGGTTGTGGAGGCGCCTTTAACCGTCTCGATTCGAGCGACCTTGCCCCCCGCTCTTTCCACCTCCTCTTTTCCGACAATATCTTCCATGTCCCAATCCCCTCCCTTGACCAGGATGTCTGGACAAAGGGCGGCAATCAGTTTTTTGGGGGTTTCTTCACGAAATAGAATGAGATAATCAACAGAGGACAGCGCAGAGAGAACCTCCATCCGCTCTTTCTCTGAAACGATAGGGCGTCTTTCTCCTTTGATCCGTCTGACCGAGAGATCGGAGTTTACGCCCACAATCAGGCAATCGCCCAGGGCACGCGCGGCAGCAAGGTAGCGGACATGGCCGACATGCAGGATATCAAAGCAGCCGTTGGTAAAGACCACCTTTTTCCCCTGTTGTTGCAGGACACGCACCTGCTTCTTTAGTGTGATGAGATGAAGCTGCTTATTCATTTGGATCGGTTGAGTTTCGCAAGAAGACCGGCAATCAGCAGGGGGAGCATAATTTCATGATGGCCGGTCAGGGCATACCCTCTCCCCTGTTTTTGGGTGGGACGTTTAACCACGTTGGTGAGGGGCCGATAATGCTGGATAAAATCCATGTTCACAACTGTAAAATTCCTGACCGATCGGCCCAAATTGCGGGCGACAGTCAGCGCCTTCAGAAAAAGTTCCGGCAGAAGAACGGCAGAGCCGATGTTAAAGTACACCCCTCCTTCAAGGGCCGCAATCAGCTCGGTATAGCGGCGAAAATCGCGCAGCGATCCCTCTCCAATGGCTGCGCCATCGGCTGAAGGGTGCATATGAATGATATCGGTTCCAATGGCCACATGGACGGTGATTGGAATGCCAAGACGCGCGCCGGCCGCCAGCAGACTGTAGGACGTGTGCGGAAAGTTTCCCGACAAAATCATTTTCCCGACCGCCTCGCCCATGCCCATTCCTTCGGAGGCCCCTTTTGCGATTGCGCCATTTAGATAGGAGGCGGTTTCTTCGGCCATGCCAAAACGCCCGTCTTCCAGTTCCGCCGCGACATCTTCAGAGGTCTGGCCAATATAGGCAAGTTCAAAATCGTGGATAATCCCCGCCCCATTTAAGGCGATGCCCGATATGATTCCCCGCTCCATCAGGTCAATAATGAGGGGGGTGAGGCCGACCTTGATGACATGCGCCCCCAGAGCCAGGAAAACGATTTTATGATTGAGGTAGGCCTCCGCCGTGGCGGAAATGACTTCCTTTAAATCCTTTGCCGCCAGAATATCAGGAAGCGACCGCAAGAAAGGGAGAAGATTCACATCGTCGGAAAGCACCTTGGAAAATTCCTCTTTTCTGATCTTGCTTTGCCGTCCTTTGATGGAATAGGTGGCAAGTTTATCCCAGGGGAGCCTGTTCATCATGTCTTTCCCTTTTGGCCTTTCTTTTTTGCCGTTCTCTTTTTAATCGAGGGTTCTGATGTTAAAAACGCCATCAGATTGTCCCGTGTCTTTTTTGCCATTGCCGGATCTTTCCCGCCGGTTGAAACCGCAATCGCAAGCCTCCCCTTTTTAAGGACGGCTGGCAGGATAAAATCCCCTTCCGAGCCCAAATCGGCCCGGTTGATCCATATCCCAGCCTGTTTCGCTGTACAGGTTACGGTCTGATTGACCGCGATATCGTTTGTGGCCGCAAAGGCCAGTGTGGCTTGATCCATATCTCCCGGACGATAGCGCCGCCGAACGGTTTTTATCTTTTTGCGCCCTGCCCAGCGAGTAAGTCTGGGCGTTAAATGGGGGCTGATCACACAAACCTCGGCGCCAGATTTTATTAAAGAAGCGACCTTTCTTTCGGCCACCTTCCCCCCGCCAATGACCACCGCCCGACGCCCTTTCATATTCAGGAAAACAGGATAGTCATACATGAGAGACAGGCGTTAGGAAGGAGACAGATATCCGTATGTTGGGAACATCTTTCTGACCTTTTTGGAATAAGAGGACGAGGGATATTCCTTTAAGAGCCGTAGGAAGATATCGCCTGCCTGATCTTGATTCCCTGACGCATAATGGGAACGGCCCAGGTAATAGAGGGTTTCCTCGGCAACAGGGCCGTCTCCCCCTTTGCCTAAAGCGACGTTTAAGCGCGCAATGGCGGCTGGATAAGCGCGCCTCTTGAAATAAAATCTCCCCACATAGAGATGATGCTCTGCCTGCCGGCTGATGAGTTCTGCCACCTTTTCACGGGCTTCCTCGGCATAAAGACTTTCCGGATAACCGGTTAGAAGCTTTTTGAACGAGGCGATCGCCTGCTCGATCGGTCCCGGGTCGCGATCAGGGGAGTTGATCTGGCGATAATGCGCCATCCCAATTCGATATTGGGAAAAGGGGGCCATCCGATGGATGGGATAAAGATCCAGAAAGCGCCGATATTCTTCGATCGCTTCGGTATAATCTTTTGCGATATAGTGCGCCTCACCCCGTTTCAAGAGAGAGAGCGCGTCATAAATGGTTCCAATCTCCTGGCTTGATGTATGGGCAACCCCTTCATCCACGCCAAGGAGCGATAGCAGATCTGACTTTTCAGATGATCTGGCACATCCGGATGAAAGCGCAAAGGCCAGCAGGATGAAAATAAACGGCAGCGCTGTTTTTCTTTTAAGATGCGTTGTCATGCCCAAAGATTGACAAACAAAGTATAATCATTAACAAAAATAGAAATGAAGCGCAAGAGAATTTCCTTAATGCCGATGCCTATAGGACTGCCCGGGCTGCCACACATCCTTAAACCCAGATTACGATAAAATGAGAAAGGGGGTCTCCCTTGCTGGAACGAT
>CAYJWQ010000070.1:0-8619 GCA_964373895.1 uncultured Nitrospirota bacterium | reverse complement strand
GGTTTGGTGGCAATGGTGATCGGGTTTTTATGTTTACGACCGAACAGCACGCGCTGCCTCCACCTTCGCTTTCAGATATCGCTCAATCCCTTTCGCGGCGTCGCGTCCCTCCCGGATGGCCCAGACGATAAGCGACGCCCCCCGTTTGGCATCTCCCGCCGCAAAAACCCCTTCAATGTTGGTCATCTGATTTTCATCCACCGCCACGTTGCCGCGCGCCGTGAGCGCCACCCCTAAATCGGAGATAAGCCCCTCTTTCACGGGACCCGAAAATCCCATGGCAAGCAGCGCCAGATCGACGTCGAGCTCAAATTCTGTTTCGGGGACTTCCTCAAACGAGGTCTGCCCGTTGCCATCCGTTTTCGGCTCGACCCGGACGGCGTTTAATTTCTGCAGATGACCCTCTCGCCCCGTAAACGATTTTGTCGCGATGCTCCATTCCCGCTGACACCCCTCCTCGTGGGCGTGAGAGCTGCGAAGCTGCATCGGCCAGAGGGGCCAGGGGGTGGACTTCGCCCGATGGGGGGGCGGCTGGGGAAGAATCTCGAATTGATAGACCTCAACGGCCCCCTGCCGATGCGCCGTGCCAAGACAGTCCGATCCGGTATCTCCGCCGCCAATGATGACGACCCGTTTATTGTGGGCCGTGATGGAAACTTCGGGATCGATGGCATCGCCCGCCAGGCGTTTATTCTGTTGCGTTAAGTAATCCATCGCCAGGTGGACCCCCTGTAAATGACGCCCCGCGATCGGAAGCTCGCGGGCGGCCTCCGCGCCGTTGGCCAATAGAATGGCGTCAAATTGTTCAAGGAGGGCCGTGGCCGCGAACTCTTTCCCAACATGGACATTCGTTTTGAAGACGACCCCTTCGGCCTCCATCTGGACAAGCCGCTGATCCAGCACATTCTTTTCCATCTTAAATTCGGGGATGCCATAGCGAAGGAGCCCGCCGATCCGGTCGGCCTTTTCAAAAACGGTGGCTTGATGACCGTTTCGCCGAAGCTGTTGGGCCGCGGCAAGCCCTGCCGGACCCGACCCAACGATGGCGACCTTAAAACCGCTCTCGCACTCCGGAAAAATGGGGGTGACCCACCCCTCTGAAAAACCCCTGTCGATAATATTCTGCTCGATGTTTCGGATGGAAACCGGCTGATCAATAATTCCCAGAACGCAGGCCGATTCGCACGGTGCGGGGCAGAGGCGACCGGTAAATTCCGGAAAGTTATTGGTCGCGTGAAGAGAGCGCAAGGCGTCCTTCCATCGGCCGCGATGAACCAAATCGTTCCAGTCGGGGATCATGTTCTGCACCGGGCAGCCGGTATCCCCCTGACAGAACGGGACGCCGCAATCCATACATCGCGCCCCCTGACGCTGAAGGAACTCGTCGGAGACCGGCTGATAAAACTCCTTCCAGTCGCACACCCGCTCCGCCACCGGCCGCCGCGTTGGCGCCTCCCGCTGAAACTTTAAAAATCCCTTGATATCACCCATACCATTGCCTGCCGTTACAATAATCCCTTTTGTATTACGCTGATACTAACAGAATCATATTGAGCTCGTTCACATTCATTACTTTCCTCTTAGTCTATTAAATTCCTGAACCGTCAGGCCGGCACCTTCCAGTATCTTCCTAAATGTCTTGGGTCGTATGATGTCACCCGTGTGATAAGCAACAATCGTCTGCCTCCCCGATGAGGGGTGTCTCCACTTCTGATGGCTGCCGGATTGATCCACCTTTTCAAACCCGGCCTGTCGTAACACATAAATAATTGCATCGGCGGTGACTCGGGGAAGTTTTACACCCATCACACAGCTATTTGATATGTCTTCGCATTAGAGGGTAGCTTCTTCAATGAAGGCCTAAGGTAAAGTTCAACGGCCTCTGCGATGTTCTTTCGAGCCTCCTTTTCAGTTTTGCCGTAAGTGACACAGCCTGGAAGTTCAGGACAGTAAGCCATAAAGACATCTTCATCCGATTCAACAACGATTCTTAGTTTCATGATCCCTCCTTAAAAGACCGGCCGCCGCGTTGGCGCCTCCCGCTGAAACTTTAAAGATCCCTTGATATCACCCATGTACCAAGACCTTGTTTCTCCTCTCCTCCAGCACCTTTTTATACTCGACCGACATGACCTTCACAAACTTCGGGAGCATCTCCTCCCACCGCTTTAAGATCAACTTCGCCTTGTTGCTGTCGGTCAACCGCTGGTGGTTCTCCACCAGCCCTTTGAGAAGAAGCCGGTCGGATTCCTCTTCGAGAGATTCTAACTCAACGAGGCTTAAGTTGCACCGGCGTTCAAACTGGCCGTCTTCGTTAAAGACGAAGGCAACCCCCCCGCTCATGCCGGCGGCAAAATTCCGTCCTGTTCGCCCCAGCACCACCACAATCCCGCCGGTCATATATTCGCAGCCATGATCCCCCACCCCTTCAATGACCGCCGTCGCGCCACTGTTGCGCACGGCGAAACGTTCTCCCGCCACGCCATAGAAATAACACTCCCCTCCCGTTGCGCCGTATAAGACCGTGTTGCCGATTAAAATCGTCTCTTCTGGAATGAACCGGGATTCCTTGGGCGGATAGACCACAATTCTCCCGCCCGACATGCTTTTCCCGAGATAGTCGTTCGCCTCTCCCTCTAATGTCAGGGATAATCCGTTGACGCAGAAGGCCCCAAAACTCTGTCCCGCGGAACCGGTAAATTTAAACTGGATCGTCTCTTCGGGAAGGCCGGCCGCCCCATGCCGACGCGTAATCTCCCCGGCGAGCATCCCGCCGACCGTCCGATGAATATTCTGAATCAGGATTTCAGCCGAAACCTTTTGTTGATGATCGAGCGCGGGTTTGGCCAGTTGAATCAGGGTATGATCGAGCAACTCGGCCATGCCGTGATCCTGTACCTCCACGCAGCGCAAGGGAACATCTTTTGGCACATCCGGCTTGTGGAGGATGGCGGAGAGATCGATCCCCTGCGCCTTCCAATGGTCCATCGCCTTTTGCGCGCAAAGGAGATCGACCCGTCCCACCATGTCATTGAACTTTCTGAAGCCAAGCATGGCCATCCATTCTCGAACCTCTTGTGCCACAAAGAAGAAGTAGTTGACGATATGTTCGGGGTGCCCGTCAAACTTCTTGCGCAAAACAGGGTCTTGCGTCGCGATCCCGACCGGACAGGTATTGAGGTGGCATTTTCGCATCATGATACACCCCTCCACGACAAGGGGCGCCGTGGAGAAGCCAAACTCCTCCGCCCCAAGGAGGGCCCCCACCACCACGTCGCGGCCGGTCTTTAATTGGCCATCCACCTGAATTCGGGTCCGGCCCCGAAGGTGGTTTAAGACCAGCGTCTGCTGGGTCTCCGCAAGCCCGATCTCCCACGGCGTTCCGGCATGTTTAATCGAGGAGAGGGGAGAGGCCCCTGTTCCCCCCGAATCTCCGGAGATGAGAATCAGATCGGCATGGGCCTTCGCCACGCCCGCCGCCACCATTCCCACCCCCACCTCCGACACCAGTTTTACGGTAATGGCCGAGACTGGGCTGACATTTTTTAAATCAAAGATGAGCTGCTTTAAGTCCTCGATGGAATAAATGTCATGATGCGGGGGGGGAGAGATCAGCGTTACCCCCGGTGTGGCGTAACGGGTCTTGGCGATAATCTCATCCACCTTGTGGCCTGGGAGCTGTCCCCCCTCGCCCGGCTTGGCCCCCTGCGCGATCTTGATCTGAAGCTCCCTGGCATGAACCAGATAATCGGTGGTCACCCCAAACCGGGCCGAGGCGACCTGTTTAATCGCGCTGTTTCTATCATCGTTATATCGGGCAGGGTCCTCTCCCCCCTCGCCCGTATTGCTCCGTCCCCCGATCCGATTCATGGCAATGGCGAGGGTCTCATGCGCCTCCTTGCTGATGGAACCGAACGACATCGCGCCGGTGGCAAAGCGTTTGACGATCTCGGAGGCAGGTTCCACCTCTTCCATCGGGATGGGGGTCGCCTTCTTAAACTCAAAGAGCCCTCGAATATTCGAGCGCGCCTTTGATTCGTCATTTACCATCCGGCTAAACTCTTGATAGGTCTTATCGTTGTTGCTGCGGGCGGCCTGCTGCAACGTCGAGAGGGTGAGCGGGTTCCAGTTGTGATGCTCCGACTGTATGCGATAATGGTACTCCCCCCCGTGGTCGAGCTGGCGGACAGGCACATGTTTTCGGAAAGCGGTCTCATGGCGCATCAAGACCTCCCTGGCGATTACCTCGATCCCGACCCCTCCGATTCGAGAGGCCGTGCCGGAAAAATACCTGTCAATGAACTTAGGATGCAGTCCGACCGCCTCAAAGATCTGGGCGCCGCAATAACTCTGAACGGTCGAGATTCCCATCTTGGAAAAGACTTTCAAGAGACCCTTGTTGATCGCCTTGATGTACTTCGACTCCGCGGTCGCCTCATCAATCGATTCCGGAAGATAGCCGTCGCGCACCATATCGGTGAGCGTTTCAAAGGCAAGATAGGGATTGATCGTGCCGACGCCAAATCCAAGCAATAAGGCAAAATGCGAGACCTCGCGCGCCTCCGCCGTCTCAACCAGGAGGCCGACCTCGGTTCGGAGGCACTCCCGCACAAGATGCTGGTGGACTGCGGAGACGGCCAGTAGCGATGGAATCGGGGCGAGGCGTTCATCCACCTCCCGATCGCTTAGGATCAGGAACTTATACCCCGCGACAATCGCCTCCTGCGCCTGCCGGCAGAGTTGATCCACCGACCTCTCCATCCCTTCGTGCCCTTCCGCCACGGGAAAGAGGATTTTTAGCGTTTTGGTCTTAAAATGGCCGTCGGCAATCGACCGGATCTTTTCTATATCGGCGTTTGTGAGGATCGGGGTGTTGACCTTGATCCGCCTGGCATGTTCCGGCGTCTCTTCCAGGAGATTGAGTTTGGGCCCGATGCTCGTCGCCAGAGACATCACCAACTGTTCTCGGATCGGATCGATCGGAGGATTGGTCACCTGGGCGAAGAGCTGCTTAAAATATTTAAAGAGGAGCTGGGGATAGGCCGATAAGACGGCAAGGGGCGTGTCTGTCCCCATCGAGCCGACCGCCTCCTCACCGGTGAGCACCATCGGAGAGAGGAGCATCTTTAAGTCTTCGACCGTGTAACCGAATGTCTGTTGACGTTGACGAAGGGTGGCGTGATCGGGCTGAAGGAGGTTTAGGGGCTCCGGAAGATCATCCAGGCTGATCCGGTAGGACGCCACCCACTGGCGATAGGGGCGGCGGGACGCCATTTGAGATTTGATCTCTTCATCGCCGATGATCCTTCCTGCGACTGTATCGACTAAAAACATCTTGCCCGGCTGGAGTCTCCCCTTGGATCGAATCCTCTCCGGCGGCAGGGGCAAGACCCCCGCCTCCGAAGCGAGGACCACCAGGTCGTCCTCGGTCACGACAATCCGGGCGGGGCGAAGGCCATTTCGGTCTAACGTCCCTCCGATACATTTCCCATCGGTAAAGACCATCGCCGCAGGCCCGTCCCACGGCTCCATCATCGCGGCGTGATACTCATAAAACCCTCGCCGGTCGAGGTCCATGTGGGGATTGCCCACCCATGCCTCCGGAATCAGCATCATCATCGCATGGGGAAGAGACCGTCCCCCCATCACCAGAAACTCCACGGCGTTGTCAAAACAGGCCGAATCGCTCTGACCCTCATAAATGATCGGATAAAGTTTCTGGATCTCTTCTCCAAAAAGGTCGGAAGAGAGCCTCCCTTCCCGTGCATGCATCCAATTGATGTTCCCCTTGAGGGTATTGATCTCCCCATTGTGGCAGAGATACCGGAAAGGGTGGGCCAGCGGCCACGTCGGAAAGGTATTGGTGGAAAACCGAGAATGGATGAGGGCAATAGCGCTGATAAAATTGGAATCGGCCAGGTCCGGATAGAAGAGGGAAAGCCTGTCGGGAAGCAGCAGCCCTTTATAGACGATCGTGCGGCAGGAAAGACTCGACAGATAAAAGGCGGACTTTCCAGGGATATCGGCGGCACGGACCGCGTTCTCAACCCGCTTCCGGATAAGATAGAGCCTCCGCTCAAACTCCGATTCATCGGAGCAGCACGACGCGATAAAGATCTGTCGGATCACCGGAAGGGTGGACTTTGCGATGTAACCGAGCTGCCCCTCGTTGATGGGGACATCCCGCCAACCGAGAAGGCGCTGTCCTTCCTCGGCGATAATCGCCTCAAAGAGTTGTTCACAGAATTTACGATCGGCGGGGGGAAGGAAGACCATTCCCACCCCATACGCCCCACCCTCTGGAAGCGAGACACCGATCTCATCGCACGCCGCCTGAAAGAAAAGATGCGGAATCTGTACGAGAATGCCGGCGCCGTCTCCCGTGCAGGGGTCGCATCCCACCGCGCCCCGATGGGCAAGATTCGTCAGCACCGTAAGCCCCTGTTGAATGATGCCGTGCGATTTCTCCCCTTTGATATGGGCGACAAATCCGATCCCGCAGGAGTCTTTCTCATATTGGGGATCGTAGAGACCCTGTTTTTTTGGAAATCCGTGCGGATAGATATGAGGCCTCATAAGACACCCGCCTCATTGTCTACATCACGGAAGACATCGCGCAATTTCGCATACTTCTCTCCGAAGCGTTCGATGAGCTCCTTATCAAAACGGCGCACAATCTTTGCCATATAGATGTCATGTTTCACGTAATCTTCGGCAATCATGGCAAAACCGCGATTCTTGCTCCACGCCCCTTCCGTCTTTTCTCCCTCGGAAATGTTCCCCATCAAGACCTCTTTCCTATCCGCCACCACCACGAGACCGCGACCCTCCTTCTCGGCATAGAGGGTATCTTCAATCGGGTGATAATAGACCAATCCCACCTCGATTTTCGGAACGCCGAAATGGACCAGGGCAATTTCGATCCCCTTTTTTTCAGCAGCCCGAAGCGCCTCCTCCAGGAGAAAGAGCTCCTCGTTCCATAAGGAAAGGAGCAGCACCTTTCTGGCAGAGAGGATCATCCGCCTGGCGCGATAGATCAGGTGATCCCGTTCCAGGATATTCCATATATAGCTGACCTCCTCTTTTCCGTTGAGGTCCGTGAACGCGCCTCGGAGCGATTTCATCGTCTCCTTGACGCGGCTCTGGTATTGAGCGAGATATTCCTCCGGTTTTTGGGGGATATATCGTCGTGGTTTTCCGTTTTCTTCCTCAATCGGAAGGATAATCCCCCTCTCCTTAAGCTTGTTTAAGACCTCATAAATCCGGGAGGTGGGAACGCCGGAGGCCTTCGCAATTTCATAGGCGGTGGCCGGGTTTTTCTGGATTAAGGCAAGGTAGGCCTTCGCGGCATACTCGGAAAACCCGATTTCAGACAGTTGCTCAATCACCTCTTTCGTCTTCATCCGAATAACCACAAGGTTGTTGTGACGGCCCCCTTCAAAATGACTACCTCGATAGTTATTATCATTCCGTTCCCCAACCTGTCAAGGAGAAAAAGCGCCTTGCCCACCCATAGTTTTTAAGGTGGAGACAAGGAGTAGCGTCTTCTCCTCTGAAGTTTTAGTTGCCCGTTTCTGTCTCAAACAAGTGCCAATCCTAATCCCTCCCCCCTTTGGAAAAGGGGGGAGGGTGGGATTTGAAGGCATGTGATGATGAAAAGTGTCCGGTATAGAAAGAACCCGCTTGGATCAAATCACCCCCAACCCCTCTTTTCTAAAGAGGGGTGAAAAAGGGCCATATATCAAGGCTTCTCTCAAAACTGGGGGTGGGCAAGGGGAAAGCGCGTCCTGCTCTACTCGTTAAAAATGATACTTCCACTTTTAAGTCGTCTTCCTTATAATGTCAGATCAAAATATTTATAAATGGACTTCATGAACGCTTACGGAATCTCCGGCCTTCTCACCGCCATTTCCTCCCTCGCATCGGGATGTTTTGTCCTTTCAAAGGGGGCGACCCAGCAGTTAACCCGGATTTGGTTTTTCGTGACAGCCTCCGTCGCGGGCTGGGGCTTTGGCGTCATATGGATTTCTCAAAAAAAGTTGGCCGAAACACTTCAGATTTCAGGTCCAGCCTTGTCTTGCAGTGTCTCTCGTGGAGAATGCTTTTCTAAAGAAAAGGACATTAAACTATTAAATTAAGAACGTCCCCTACTAATTCGAGCTATAATAAAAAGGTGTGTAAAAAGTGGCTCATCCGGCTTTAGCGTGGGTAGAAGGGCGCATCATCAAGTTCCCTCCCCCTGCGATGGGGGAGGCAAGGTGGGGGTGATTCAATGCCGACCCGCGATCGTATTGCAAGAGCAAAACAGTTTAGAAAAAGACCGACAGATACAGAGCGCCTGCTCTGGGGGTGTTTAAGGGCAAAACAGATAGAAGAACTGAAATTCAGAAGACAAGCGCCCATCGGCCAATATATTGTTGATTTTGTTTGCCACGAGCGAGGGATCATCATAGAAGTGGACGGAGGACAGCATTCGATCGACCAAGAGAGAGATCTCGAAAGGGAAGGATGGCTCAACAAGCAAGGATATAAAATCTTAAGATTTTG
This sequence comes from uncultured Nitrospirota bacterium, assembly GCA_964373895.1. Lineage (GTDB taxonomy): Bacteria > Nitrospirota > Nitrospiria > SBBL01 > SBBT01 > SBBT01. The sequence continues at coordinate 72 of CAYJWQ010000070.1, read as the reverse complement.
GAATCATGACGTACTAACAAATAAAGATGAGGAAGACCCACCGCAGCCCTTAAAGTGATAAACGGCGAAGGA
>CAYJWQ010000069.1:0-8682 GCA_964373895.1 uncultured Nitrospirota bacterium | reverse complement strand
GGACAACCCTTTGATACCCTTCTGCCGTTGGGTGAATTCCATCGGCCTGGTTGAGTTGGGGATCGGTTGCCACCCCTTCTAAGAAAAAAGGGATCAGCGGAATCTTAAACCTTTCAGCCAGCGCAGGGAAAATTCCTTCAAAGGCGTTTCTGTATCCCCTGCCATAATTGACCGGTATTCTCATGCCTGCCAGGATCACCTGCGCATCGTTTTTTCGTAAGAGGGCAATCAGTTCCGAAAGATTCTGTTCCGTATGGTTTAAGTCTAATCCCCGTAGACCGTCATTGGCGCCTAACTCTAAAATAACGATCTCGGGGTCATTTTTAAGAATCCAGTGAATCCGTGTCAGCCCCCCTGCGGTCGTCTCTCCGCTGACCCCTGCGTTCAGCACACGGTAGGAATACCCTGCTTGCCTGATTGCTCTCTCCAGCACGGCGGGATAGGCTTCATGAAGTGGGACCCCGAAACCGGCAGTAAGGCTGTCGCCAAAAGCGACGATCGTTCTTTCTTTGAGCGTTTGGGGCGATTGTACCGTTTGAAAAGAGATTCCATTTCCAAGGGAGAAAGCCTCCTGGCAACCTCCTCCACTGTACAACGATAAAACGAGAAAAGCAGCATGACATAGATACCACATTGGAACAATTCCCCTGCCCTGTCTTAACCCATTGTGATCAATGATGATAATCGGGTCAAGCCTTATTTCTTTATCCCTTGCGGAAGATTGATTTTTAGGGTGGGCCATGATGTAATACGGCCTTTATTAAAAGGGAAAGAGTGGTGTCTGACAAGTTTGATGTCATTATTGTTGGGGCGGGACCTTCCGGATCGGCAGCCGCGATAACGTTGGCACGGGCCGGGCTATCTGTCATTGTCTTTGAACGGGGAGAAACCCCCGGATCTAAAAACATGTTTGGCGGGGTGCTTTATACCCCCATTTTAAGTAAACTCGTACCTCGGTTTTGGGAGGAAGCCCCCATCGAGCGGCATATTGTCAAGCGCCGTTTTGGTCTTTTGTCTGAACAATCAGAGGCCTCTTTTGAGTTCCGTTGTGAAGATTACAACCGTCAACCCCCTTTCAATCAGAGTTTTTCAGCGCTTCGCGCGAGATTTGATCCCTGGTTTGCCAGGAAGGCCGAAGAGGCGGGGGCGCTTATCATTCCAGAGACGGTGATTGATGATCTCATCTTAAGCGACGGGAAAGTAATCGGGGTGAGGGCGCGTCGTGAGGGAGGGGATGTGTTGGCCGATGTGGTGATTGCGGCGGATGGGGCGAATTCTTTCCTGGCTATGAAAGCGGGACTTCGCAATCAGTTCAGGTGGGAAGCCTTGGTGATTGCCGCCAAGGAGGTGATGGGCCTCCCGCGCGGGGTGATTGAAGACCGGTTTTCTCTGGAGGGCAATGAGGGGGCGGGGATTGAATACTTTGGAGATGCGGTCAACGGAATGGTTGGGGCCGGTTTTATCTACACCAATCAGGAATCCCTTTCGGTCGGCGTTGCCTGTTCGATCGGATCGTTTGTAGAGAAGAAGACAACCCCAAATGATCTATTGGAGCGGTTTAAAAGTCACCCCAGCGTCAAGCGCCTGTTGCGAGGGGGGCAGACATTGGAATATTCAGGACATATGGTCCCTGAAGGGGGCTTCTATCAGGTGCCGAAGCTCTATGCCGATGGGCTCCTCCTGGTGGGTGATGCCGCCCATTTTGTGAATGCCTCCTTGTATCACGAAGGGACGAATCTTGCGATGGCATCGGGCGTCATGGCTGCGGAGACCATTATCTCCGCCAAGGCGAAAGGCGATTTTTCACGGCAAACCCTCGCAGAATATCCAATGAAGTTGGACCAAAGTTTTGTTATGAGGGACTTGAAGAAGTATCGCGGGGTGGAGAAATTCCTGCATTCAAATAAGAAATTCTTTAAAGAGTACCCTGATCTTTTACTCGATATGATGAAAGATTATTTTGAGATATCCGAAGTCCCAAAAGAGGCGATTCAGAAGAGGCTTTATCAAAAGTTTCGATCCCATCTCTCGCCGTTTCAGGCCTTCCTGGAAATCAATAAATTTCGTAAGGCCTTTTTCGGGTAACCCCCATTTAAATTATTTGACAACGCAAGGCGGCTTGGATATAATCAGGATACGCTCTCGTTTGTCAGAGGGTTTCTTTAGTGGGCTTCTGGCAAAGCTGGCAGAGGTGATGGGCTCTGTTGGCGAGAAAGAGAGGAGTGTCTCGTTTGGTTTTCTTCCCGGTCTTATTCCAGAGAAATTCTTTCTAAAATTTTTTGTGTTTGAAACATGGCTGCAGGATCTAGGACATACCCTTCGTGTTATCCCTTCCTCGTCTAAGTTGTGTTGAGCATGCTGCCCTGAAATGAACAAAGAGTTTGTGAGTTTATTCCCGCGCGAAGCGCGGGCGCTTCTGATTGCGCATGGCAAGGCGCTGGGGGGTGCAATATCTGGGAGTGTATCTGGTATACACGATCCGATTGGGGCCCCCGTAACACAGCCAGGCGCTATCAGGGGCGGACGTAGCCGTGCGGGAATAAACTCACAAACTGAAAGTCTAAAATAAATATATCGTGGTCTATCACCAACGATCATCATTAGATACCCTTAATAAAGCGTAGCGCCACTTTGATACAATCCGATGGAGGAGAAAAATGAATCTGGCCGAATTGAAAGAAAAAAATATCGCGGGACTGAATGACGTTGCCAGGGAGCTTAAGATTGAAGGCGCCAGCAACCTTAGGAAACAGGAACTGATCTTTGCGATATTGCAAGCCCAATCTGAAAAGAATGGGACTATCTGCGGAGAAGGCGTCCTGGAGACCCTCCCGGATGGTTTTGGGTTCCTCCGATCTCCAGATTACAATTATTTGCCAGGTCCAGATGATATCTACATCTCTCCTTCCCAGATTAGACGGTTTAATCTTCGTACGGGGGATATCGTCTCCGGACAGATCCGCCCCCCAAAAGAGACCGAACGCTATTTCGCCCTGTTAAAAGTCGAGACGATCAACTATGAAGAGCCAGAAGTAGCCCGCGATAAAATCCTCTTTGACAATCTCACGCCGCTTTACCCCATGGACAAAATTAAACTTGAATACACAGGCGAAGACTATTCAACGCGCGTGATGGAACTCATCGCGCCCATTGGGAAAGGACAGAGAGGTTTGATTGTCGCCTCGCCGCGAACAGGGAAGACGATGATCCTTCAGTCAATTGCGAAGGCCATCATGAAGAATCACCATGAGATCAGCCTGATTGTGCTTCTAATCGATGAACGCCCTGAAGAGGTGACCGATATGCAACGTCAGGTCAAGGGGGAGGTGGTGAGCTCCACCTTTGATGAGCCTGCCCAACGACATGTGCAGGTGGCCGAGATGGTGTTGGAGAAGGCCAAGCGGCTTGTGGAACACAAGCATGATGTGGTGATTCTCCTCGATTCCATTACCAGACTGGCGCGGGCCTTCAACGCGGTGGTCCCCCCCAGCGGGAAGGTGCTCTCGGGGGGGCTTGATGCCAACGCCCTCCAACGCCCTAAACGGTTTTTCGGCTCTGCAAGAAACATCGAGAACGGAGGGAGCTTAACGATCATCGCGACCGCCCTGGTCGATACCGGAAGCAGAATGGATGACGTGATCTTTGAGGAATTCAAGGGAACCGGAAACATGGAGCTTCACCTCGATCGGAAACTCGCCGATCGGAGAATCTTCCCCTCTATCGACATCACCCTGTCAGGAACCCGTAAAGAAGAATTGCTCGTTGAGAAAGATGACTTAAACAAAATGTGGATACTTCGAAAGGTACTAAGCCCCTTGTCCACCGTCGAATCAATGGAATTCCTCATCGAGAAGATCAGAGGAACAAAATCCAACAAAGAATTTCTGGAGTCAATGAATAAATAGATTCAACCTCTCCTCCGAAGATTAGGTCGTCATCCCTTATCGGTGCAGTAACAGGGTGAAGGGACCATAAAGGAGAGCATTGGCCCATAGTTTGTTATCATGAACCATTTTCTTATTTACTCGGCGCAGCAGGAAAGTTTGGTCCCTTCCTTGAAGAATCCCTGGGCGCAGATCCGGATCGCCTCGGAGAGAGTCGGATAGACATGCAGCGTATCCACTAAATCGTGTGCGGTAAGCGTGTGTTTGACCGCTAGGGCCGCTTCATGGATTAGGTCTCCCGCATGAGGGGCGACCCTATGGACACCCAGGATGCGCAGGCTGTCTGCCTCTGCCACCATTTTGATGAGACCCCGCTCATCCAGCATAACCTCCGATCGAGGGACCCAGTGAAAATTAAGAAGACTGGTTCTCACTTTTAAACCTTGTTTTTGGCCTCTTCCTCCTTCAATCCCGCCCCGGCCACTTCCGGAACCGTGAAAATCGCATGGGGTACCACGCGATAGTCCATTTTGCGGGAGGGAGATGGATCCAAGGCATTCTGTGCGGCAATGGTCCCCTGCATGGCGGCCACATAGACAAATTAAGACGGACAGCCGCAGTCCACTCCGTCTCCTACCGCAAAGATATGGGGGACGGTCGTTTGCATTTTCTCATTGACCTTGATCCCATCTCGAGCGCCTAAAGCCACGCCGATGGTCTCTAATCCGATGCCTTGCTGTTGGGCCTTCTTCCGGTAGCGATGAGAAGCGCCTCCACCCAGAAATCCTGGGTCTTACCGCTTTGCATCTTAGAGGTGATGACTTTCTTGCCCCGCTCTTCTCTCACCTGAATGGTCTTTGAACAGGTGTAGATTTCGATGCCTTCTTCTTTGAGGTAGTTTTCCAGGGCCTCCGATATTTCCGGTTCTTCTTGGGGGGCGATCCGGCCGACAACCTCGTGGAGGGTGACCTTGGAACCCAACCTTGAAAACATCTGGGAAAATTCCAGTCCGACTGCATTGGCGCCCAGGACGATCATGGATGGAGGAACACCGTTGATCTCTATGGCTTCTGTACTGGTGAGATACGTTACCCTTTCCATCCCCTCGATCGGTGGAACAAGAGGAGGGGACCAGTGCAACAAACCGATGCGAAAAAGGCCGCCAGGATCGAACCGAAGGATAAAAATTTCTCCTTTATCACGATGCCCTTGGAAGCCTTGCCCTTTGCATGACGGTTTTCTTTTCATCAGACACCACCTCACAGAACAGAACGCTTTCAAGGACATCCTCGATATAGCTGTTTGTCAAGTTGAGGAGCTTGAAGACCTTTTTGTTCCGGATCCGGTAGAAAACCTGCTTGCCCTGCTTCTTAGCAGTGACCAACCCACAGTTCTTCAAGCAGGCGAGATGATGTGAAACCAGATTCTGTGCGTGTCCCAGCTTCAGGTAGATCTCTGTCACACTGAGGGACTTTCCATCGGTGAGCATCTTCAGGATGTCCAGCCGGGTGCGATCCCCAAGGGCCTTAAAGAAATGGGCCCGCGCTGTTTGCATGTCCCCATCGATCATGGAATGTCCTTTCTCTAATAAATCAATAATAGTTGATATATTATTATAATGCTACATAGCTGTCAAGCCCAAGAACAGCGATAGAAAACATAACTTGTTCCCTCTCCCTTGATGGGTGAGGGTGAGAGGTCATCAGCCCGGTTTCTCCTCCCCTTCATCCCCTCCCGCAAGGGGAGGGGATTTAGATAGCAGAACCGGTTTCTATCGCTGTCCATGGGTCAAGTGAATTTTACAGGCGGGATCGTTACCTGTAGCAGGCAGCGGCGCGCAATATCGGAAGGCCATCAGGCCGAGGAGAACTCGTAGGGTGGCGGAGGATTTACAAAGAGAAGGCTCGCTCACCAAGGGCAAAAGCGAAAGACCCGAAGGGGCCGAAGCTACTTTATGGAAGGACGCGTACAGACCCCGCCGATGGAGAATACGCCGAGCGGCGAAACTGCGAGGCAACCTCTTCCGAAATCGGCAACTGTAAAACTTGGCGGAGAGAGAGGGATTCGAACCCCCGGTGGAGTTTCCCCCACATCTGATTTCGAGTCAGACGCCTTCAACCGGACTCGGCCATCTCTCCAAAAAATTGACTATCTGGATTCCCCTCTTCGCGGGAAGGACAAGAATAACGATCCGCTGCGCTTATTTTCCGGCTGTCCGCAATTGATTAAAAAATGCCTTAAGAAGCCTTGATGATTCCTCCGAAAAAACCCCGCTTACGACCTCTATCTTGTGGTTGAGCCGAGGTTCCCGAATGACATCCAACACCGAACCACATGCCCCCGCCTTAGGGTCGCAGGATGCAAATACCAGCCGGTTAATCCTGGCCAAAATGATCGCGCCTGCACACATCACACAGGGTTCCAAAGTGACGTAAAGTGTTCCTCCCAATCTCCAGCGCTGTAGCTTGCGGGCGCCTTTTCTGATGGCCAATATTTCGGCATGGGCAATTGGATTATTTTGACGTTCCCTCTGATTGTGCGTGACAAAAACTGACTCCCCTCCGCAGACGAGGACAGCGCCGACAGGGATTTCTCCCTTTACGGAAGCCCTTTTCGCCGCTGTCAGGGCCCGCCGCATAAAATGCTTATCCTCTTCGGTGGAAACCATGCATTTTAGGTAGAAATTTTTAACCGCGGAGATTTTTGATCTTATGAGTTTTAGAAACCCTTGTCAAGGTGGAGGTTGTCAAGGTGGAGGTTGTCAAGTTTTTAGTTGAACAGTTTTTAGTTGAACTATTTTCGAGTGGCTTCCCTGTTTTTCATTAAGCAGCCTTCCTTTGTTCTTCAGGCCGCCAGGTCTGTCCTGCTTCTATCGCAGCGATAACTTCCATCGTCTCGTCATGCCCTTTGATCGTACAGAAACGCTCTTCACAGTAGAGAAGAACCGACCCTTGCCAAAACGCCATCCCCTATGATAGGTTTTATCCCATAAATTTATCCCATCAAGGGGTGTATATGCGGTATCGTCCATTGGGAAAAATTGGGTATCCGGTCTCTGACATAGGCTTCGGCGCCTGGGGAATTGGCGGAGGCATTTGGAAAGGGGGAGAGGATGGTGAGGCGTTAAGGGCCTTAAACCGGGCTGTGGATCTGGGCCTAAATTTTATCGACACCGCCCTCGCGTATGGCGGCGGTCATAGTGAACGGCTCATTGCGAAACTGTTAAAGGCGCGGACGGAGCGCATCTATGTCGCCACAAAAGTCCCGCCAAAAACCCATGAATGGCCTGCCCGAAAAGGGAGTCGTGTTCGTGAGGTTTTTCCAAAAGAGCATATTATCGCCTGCACGGAAGAGAGTCTAAAGAACCTGGGCGTGGCAAGGCTCGATCTCCAACAGCTCCATGTCTGGGCCCCAAATTGGAAAGATGAGCTGGAATGGCATGAGACCTTTCTGCAGCTTCAGAAGGCGGGGAAGATCGCCCACTTTGGAATTTCCATCAACGACCATGATCCAGATAGCGCCCTGGAGGTCATTCGCGCCGGACTAGTTCAAACCGTGCAGGTTATCTACAATATTTTCGATCCGGCTGCGGCCAGCCAACTTTTTCCCCTCTGTCAGGAAAAAGAAATCGGGGTCATTGTCCGCTGCCCCCTCGATGAAGGGGCGCTCACCGGCGTCATTACACCAGACACGCACTTTGCCCCGGACGACTGGAGGGAACAATACTTTACAACCAGCAGAAAAGAAGAGATCGCCGTCCGGATCGGGAAGATCTCCAAGGTACTCAATGAAGCCAATGCGGGAAGCCTCGCCGAGTTGGCCCTCCGTTTCTGTCTATCTCATCCAGCGGTCTCAACGGTCATCCCTGGAATGCGAAAATTTCGCAATGTCAATCAAAACCTGCCGGTGTCAGACATGGCCCCGCTCTCAAAGAAGATAGTCCAGAAACTGGCCTCCCATGCTGGGCCCCGCAATTTTTACGCTTAGCAGGCTTTAAACCCGCGTAGGTAAAACAACTCCTTTTCCTCAAATCCAAAAATTCCGTCCTTATCGGAGCGCCTTAAAACCTCTGACCACCATCGGCCTTTCACCTTTTTGGTTTATCCTCTCCAGTCAAACTTCGATAAAGCAAATGAAACGCATCGGTCGTCAACGCGGGGTCTAAAAGCCGCTGCACCTCTTGCGGGGCAACTTTAACTTGAAAAAACTCGTCAAAAATAGAGGCGCCAATCGCAATATAGTTTTCGGCCAGCCGCATCTCTGGTAACAGAAATTCAATCCCCCGGTTGTGCTGAATCGCCAGCCGAATGGCAAGCCGTCCCACATCGGCTGAAACGTTTCTACCGATGCCGATATTCCTCGGCGGACGGCCCAGTCTAAGAAACTGCGCCCGAACCTTGGTGATTGAAAAGACGCCAAAGGCCTCCTTGATCAAATCGAGATCTCCTTCTTGCCCCTGGGACAAAACGATTTCCACCAGGATGAGGCTGTTTTTTGAGGCAATCTCGGCAGACACACTGGAGGAGGGAGGAAGAAAGGTCAGCCCGATGGCAGCGGCAAAAATGGCAAATGGATTCATAGGAGAACCTAACCGGTTATTGAAAAACTTGTTTTATGGACAGGCTGTTCAAAAAGTCCCATATGCGAGGCCGCAGAGACCGAGGAGACCGCAGCGTTAAATAAGATACGTGAGGATCTCCGAGGGACCGAGAACAAAGCAGATGGACTTTTTCAACAGCCTGTTAGTGTCACAGAATCAGACCCACGCTGTCAATACCGGCTCGGGGTGCTGGGAAGA
>CAYJWQ010000068.1:0-9252 GCA_964373895.1 uncultured Nitrospirota bacterium | reverse complement strand
TTAGAAGAGTGGGATAGCCAAAGATGGATAACGAACCCGACGACCCCATCATGATCTCGGCGTTAGAGCATTACATCTACTGCCCACGTCAGTGCGCCTTGATCCATATCGAGCAGACGTTTGATGAAAACGTCTATACCATACGGGGGCGGGCGGCACATGAGCATGTGGATGAAGTTGGCTCCGAGGTGCAAGACGGCATCCGCGCCGAGCGGGCTGTCCCTCTCTGGTCTTGGCGTCTAGGTCTGGTTGGAAAATCGGATGTCATTGAGTTTCATGGGGAGATTCCCTATCCGGTGGAATATAAACATGGCCCGCGGCGACAGCGGGAGCATGACGACTTACAAGTTTGCGCGCAGGCAATTTGTCTGGAAGAGATGATGGGCGTATCCGTACCACGTGGTGCGATTTTTCACCACAGTTCTCACAGACGGCGGGAGGTCGTGTTTGATTCAGCACTCCGAGCACAGGTGGAAGAGACGGTGTCGGCCATTCGACAGATGCTGGCATCCAAAATCACTCCGCCGCCTGTGAACGATGCCCGATGTAAGCACTGCTCCCTTTTGGAGTCGTGTATGCCGGAGGTGATTGGGTCATTCAGCCGAAGCATTGAAGCGATAACGCACTTGTTTCAGGTGAGCGAAAAAGCATAAAGAAAGAACAAAACAGGAGAAAGTGGTTAGATACCTTTTACGGCTTCAAGAGATTCTGGATGATTCCGGCCGCGACAGGATTCATGAGCGTGAGGGCAATGATTAAAAGAACAATCATAAAGTTGAATTTCTGGTTGAGTTTTTCAAAGGCGATTTTGAGTGTATGTATTTCACCCTGTAACTCCGTCTTAAGTTCTTTCATCTCACCCCGTAATTCCGCTTTAAGGAGTTGCAGGTCTGCTTTGGTCGCCGCTTCAAGGAGTTGCAGGTCTGCTTTGGTCGCCAGCTCTTTTGTCAGTTCATCTTTTAACTCCAGCTTTTTTGGGAGCGCAACCGCTTCGGCCTTCTTTTCGATGACGTCCAGGCCGAGTTCAATGGCAGAGGCGACCCTTTTGGCCTCTTCTCTGCCAATCTTTTCTTCGAGGAGTTGATAGATTTCGACGGAAATTGCTTGTGCCATAATGTTAATCTAACACAGGAACACTGAATGCATCAACTGTTGAACACGCTCTACATCACGGCCGAAGGGGCATACCTCCATTTGGATCATGACACCCTGAAAGTGGAGGTGGAAAAAGAAACTCGCTTGCAGGTGCCGATACACCATTTAGACGGCATCGTCATTTTTGGCAACGTAATGGTCAGTCCATCAGCGATGCACCGGTGCGCCGAAGATGGCCGATCTCTGGTTCTGCTCGACCGAAACGGCCGCTTTAAGGCACACGGGTCGAGGGCTTTTAACCAAGGTGACAGCCGTCATCCTTGCTCGAATCGCCCGCTCCTTTGGGGGTGGGCGCGGATTGAAACCGACGTCCGCTTTGCCAAAGTGGAACATTTCTGATACACTTCCTTTACAAAAGGAGGGAATCGACATGCCGACAAACAATCCACGTATCAATACAACATTAGAATCACCACTCTATAAAGCGATAGAGGTTTTGGCTAAGCAGGAAAGGATATCGCTTTCTCAAAAGGCCAGAGACCTACTGAAAGAGGCCGTAGAAATGATGGAAGACAGAGGACTGGAAATGATAGTAAAGGAGCGCCGAAAGAAGCACACCGGCAAAAGTATCCCCATCGCCGAAGCAAAAAAACAGTTAGGACTTGATTGATGAGCCACTACCACATTGAGTTTATGCCAGGTGTCTTGGAGAGAATGTCTGAGATTCCGAAAAACATTCAAAAGAGAATGATGAACGCTATCGAGGAAAGGTTGGCCACTGCGCCGGATCAATACGGTACAAGACTTCGCCAATCCTTAATAGGACTTTGGAAACTACGGGTAGGAGATTATCGTATCGCCTATAATATTGAAGGTGACACAGTTTTTATAGAAGCGATAGCGCATCGAAAAAATATCTATCAGCAACTAGGAAAAAAAAGAAAATAGGTTCTCGCTGTCTGTATCGCCCGCTTCTTTGGGGGCGGGCGCGGATTGAAACCGCTACCGTCCGGGTCGTCGCCCACTGGCCTCTCATCGCCCGCTCCACTGCAGAAGGGGCATAATGCCTTTCGTCATAAAGGGTCCTCCTTATCTTACGACCCTTTATATCCCCTCCGCCTATAAAACCAGATATTCTTTCACATTTGCCTTGCCATATCATAACTTGTTGATTAAAATAGCCTCCCGGAATGAATTTGCCATTCTTTATTTAAGAAAGAATGGAATATCTTTAAATAGGGTCGATTGAATAAAGTCGTATTGGTTACCAATGATGATGGTGTTTATTCGTCTGGCCTTTCTCAATTGGCGGATGCCCTCCATGCGATCGGAGAGGTGTATGTGGTTGCCCCCGATCGGGAGCGCAATGCCACAAGCCATGCGCTAACCTTGCACAGACCGCTTCGCGTGGAAGAAATCCGAAAGGGGATCTTTAGCGTCAACGGCACCCCAACCGACTGCGTGAATGTGGGCGTGCTCTCTCTCCTTCATGGGAAAAAACCTGATCTCGTCGTTTCAGGAATTAATAAGGGGGGCAATCTCGGAGAGGATGTGACCTATTCGGGCACGGTCGCCGCCGCGATGGAAGGCACGATATTAGGCATTCCTTCCTTTGCCGTATCTCAATTAGGCGGGGGGGATTTTCAGTTTGAAGCAGCGGCGGCGTTTGCAGCGCGACTTGCCAGCCTTGTCCTAAAAGAGGGGTTGGAGGCGGGGATTTTCTTGAATGTTAATGTCCCTGATCTGTTAGAGACAAAAATTACAGGGGTCAGGATAACGAGCCTGGGTAGAAGGATATCCGATAGCAGATCGGTTTTAGAGAATATGGATCCCCGCGGTAGGAAATGTTATTGGATTGGCGTCAATGGGATGGGATGGGAAAACAGGGCAGGCACCGACTGCGAAGCGATGGAAAAAGGGGCGATCTCCATCACACCGCTTCATTTGAATTGGGGCTACGATGGGGTTATGAAGCGGCTTAATGGTTGGAGAGATCGGTTGCTGAAGGAGAATAAGGTAGATTTTGTGTAAAAAGCGATCTTCTTAATTTCAGGTTGTATGGTGATGGATAAAAATGAACCATTATGACGCCGACCGTTATCGCATGGTGCAAGAGCAGATTGTCGCAAGGGGAATTTCCGATGAACGGGTTTTAGCGGCGATGCGTAAAATTCCACGGCACCTCTTTGTTGAAGAGGCGTTGCGGGAGCAGGCGTATGGTGACCATGCGCTCCCCATTGGAGAAGACCAAACGATCTCGCAGCCTTATATGGTGGGTTGTATGACGGAGGCGCTTGGGCTTTGCGGAGATGAAAAGGTTTTAGAGATCGGAACCGGTTCCGGCTATCAGACGGCCGTCTTGGCCGAACTGGCGTCACGGGTCGTCACCATTGAGCGAATTAAAAGTTTCATCCCAAAGGCGTGGAAGATACTGGAAGAGCTGCGCTACCGCCATGTGGTCATCCGCCTGTCGGATGGGACATATGGTTGGAAAGATGAGTCCCCTTTTGACGCGATTATGGTGACGGCAGGCGCCCCCGATATCCCTTCCTCATTGATAGATCAACTGAAGGTTGGCGGGCGATTGGTAATTCCCGTGGGAGATCGGACGGGCCAGGTTTTAAAAAAGGTGAAAAAAAAGAAAGAGGGTCTCGTTATCGCCGCATTAATGCCTTGTGTCTTCGTTCCGTTGATCGGGGCCCTGGGCTGGAAGGAAGAGGGGGAGGGAAAGATCATCTAATGTTGCGGATTGTCAATACGCTGACGGGTGAAAAAAATCCGTGGCTGCCCAGGGCGTCCGGGGAGATCACCCTTTATGTCTGTGGTGTGACCGTTTATGATCATTGTCATCTCGGTCACGCAAGGTCGGCCATTGTTTTTGACGTGATCCGAAATTACATCGAATATAAAGGGTATTCTGTCCGTTTCGTGAAAAATTTTACAGATGTGGACGATAAGATCATTCAGCGGGCCCAGCGGGAAAGAAGGCCTGTTGCCGAAATTACAGGTCAGTATATTCGCTCGTATGAGATCGATATGGCAAGATTGGGGGTGCGTCCCCCGACCGTTGCGCCGAGGGCGACCGATCATATTCCCGAGATGATTCGACTGATTCAGGCGCTCATCTCAAAAGGGGCCGCTTATACGATGGAAGGGGACGTTTATTTTGAGGTGGAGCGGTTTCCTCCCTATGGGAGACTCTCCGGACAGAAGCGTGGAGAGATCATCGCCGGCGCCCGCGTCGAGGTAGACGCGCGCAAGAGGAGTCCGTCGGACTTTGCCCTCTGGAAGACAGCAAGCGAAGGAGAGCCGGCATGGGAAAGCCCCTGGGGAATGGGCCGACCGGGATGGCACATTGAGTGTTCGGCGATGGCCCTCCATCATCTTGGAGAAACCATTGACCTGCATGGCGGAGGGGCCGATCTGATCTTTCCCCATCACGAGAACGAAATTGCCCAATCGGAGGCATATACCGGAAAAGAATTTGTCTCCTGCTGGCTTCACCACGGCATGGTGACCGTAGATCAGGAAAAGATGTCGAAATCGTTGGGGAACTTTTTTACGGTCAAAGAGATTTTTGAGAAATCGCCTCATTTTCCGGAAGCGGTGATTGCCGAGGTCATCCGTTTTTACCTCTTATCCACCCACTATCGTTCCCCGATTGATTTCTCGGACGGAAGCCTTAAGGCGGCCAAAATCGGTCTGGACCATTTTTACGCCCTCTTTCAAAAATTTAGTGAAAGCGGTTTTCGGTGGGAAGATGCCTCCTCTGATGAGGAAGCCCCGTGTCAATCCGAATTCGAATCTGTGATGGATGATGATTTTAACACGGCCCGGGCGATCGGACTGCTCCAGACGCTTCGGACGGAGGCCAATGCGAAGCTGTCAAAAGGGGATCTATCCGGGGCGTTTTGTTTGGGACGGTTTTTAAAAGAGGCCGGAGCGGTGATAGGCCTCTTTCGTACTCCTTCGGAGAAATGGAGTTTTAAAGAGTGGCATCTTGCATCCGACGCAGGGGAGGTCCTGGATGAAGCGGAGGTGTCAACATTGATCCGTGAGCGGGAAGAGGCGCGCCACGAGAAGGACTGGGAAAAATCGGACGCGATTCGAGCCCGGTTGGCGCGGGCGGGGATTGTCATTGAAGACCGTCCTGATGGAACCACCCGGATAAAACGATGATCCAAAGGGAAGAGGTGATCTATGGCATCAATCCGATCCTTGAGGCGTTAAGATCAAAGGGGTTGTGCCTCAATAAAATCTATCTTCAATCTAATCGACATGGAAAGGAGATTGAAGAAATACGTCTGTTGGCCCGAAGCCAGAACATGGCTGTTTTGACAATGGAGCGTACGGCGCTCGACCGCATTGCCGATACCGATAGGCATCAAGGTGTGGCGGCCAGCCTCTCTTCGGGAAGATACAGCAGCGTCGATGATATTTTAGCCGCCTCCGGACGGCGCGAAGAACCGCCCTTTCTTTTTATACTGGATGAGGTGGAGGATCCTAGAAATTTAGGGGCGATCATCCGGACTGCGGAGGGGGCGGGCGCCCATGGCGTCATTATTCCAAGCCGGCGCGCGGCGGGATTGACGGGGGTTGTGGCAAAGGCCTCGGCCGGGGCGTTGGCACATTGCCTTGTGGCGAGGGTGGTTAATATCGCAGACACGCTTGATCTTCTGAAAAAACACCATATTTGGGTTGTGGGGGTGGAAACGGGGGCGAAGCGGTCCTATCTTCAGTATGATTATCGTGGACCGGTTGCCGTTGTGTTTGGCGGAGAGGGAGAAGGAATACGAAGGAGGGTATTGGAGCAGTGCGATCAGACCGTTTCACTCCCGATGCGAGGCCGGATTCCATCGCTAAACGTGTCGGTGGCTGTGGGTGTGGTGGCCTATGAAATTATAAGACAACGGAATTTGACAGCAGGGTTATCTTAACAAAAGAGTGAAGTTCTAACAGGGTGATGGAAAACTCGCAGTGCGACAGGATCGTTTTCCATCTGTGGATTCGGCAGGTGGTTCAACTAAAACATTTGAGGAGTATCACGTGAACATATCGCGAGAGGCACATTTAAAACTGGCATTTGCTATATGGGTTTTGGTGGGCGCTGGGCTATTAAGCGCCGGCAGCATGTTTCTTTTCGGCGGACGATTGTTTTTCGATACAAACATCTCATGTTCAGGGGTCATGGAGTGGTCCGGACTTCTGATTGGTTTTGGGCTTGGTTTCCTGAAGGGGAAATTTGTGCTCGCCAATGTTGGCAGGAAGAATGTTGTCCGGATTGAACAACTGCCGGCGGCCAGTCCGATCTATTGCACATTTAGTTTAAGAAGTTGGATGCTCGTTTTGTTAATGATTGCGATCGGTCGGGCGATTCGATTTTTAGGGGCGCCCTATCTTGTGGTGGGCGTGGTCTATGTCGCTGTCGGGTTTGCGCTTCTTCTGGGAAGCCACACCTATTTGGAGCGTCCGGTTCCTGTGGAGGGAGACAAAGGGGCAGATTGAGGACTATCGGGAACCTGCCTTACGTGTTGAGACTCGCGTATGATGACGTTGACGCGGTCTGGCATTGATAGGATCCCGTTCTCGTCGGCCACCGTCAGTTCAAATGCGCAACGCCCTGCGGTGTCTGCTGCCACCTCGATGATGGGTGTGTTGGTTTCAATCGGGGTTCCCGGGATGAGCCGGTCTGTCGCGCAATCGAGGGAGGCCCACAAATATTTTACGATGGTTCCTGGCGCGATGGCGGAAGAGCGTTGGCCGTCGAGCAGGAATCTGCGTCCCAGTTCCACTTGAGGCGGCGCCTCCAAGACTGAAGTGGGATGCTCGGCATGCCGTACCATCACGGTTCCTCTGTCTGGCAGGGAACGGTTTCCAGCGTTGTCGACCGCTGTCAATTCAAATGTGCAACGCCCTGCGGTGTCTGCGGCCACCTCGATGACGGGTGTTTTGGTTTCAAGCGGAGTTCCCGGGATGAGCCGGTCTGTCGCGCAATCGAGGGAGGCCCATAAGTATTTCACGATGGTTCCTGGCGCGACATCGGAAGAACGTCTGCCGTCTAGCAGGAAACTCCGTCCCAGTTCCACCTGAAAGGGTGTCTCCAAGACCGCGGTTGGATCGTGAGGATCCCGCACAATGATATCTCCCCGATCTGGCAGGGAGCGGTTGCCGGCATCATTTACGACAGTCAATTCGAATGTGCATCGGCCGGCGGAGATTGCCGTGATCTCAATGGTTGGGGTGGCCGTTTCGATCGGCGTCCCCGGAATCAGTCTGTTGGTGCCGCATTCCAGCGATGTCCAGAAGTATTGCACAATCTTGCCGGGCGTGGCGTCGGAGGAGCGTCTGCCATCCAGCAGGAAACTCCGTCCCATCTCCACCTGGGGCGGGGCCTCCAGCACCGCAGTAGGGTTTTGGGTGTCCCGCACGATGACGTCTCCCCGGTCCGGTAGGGAACGGTTGCCGATGTCGTTCACGGAGACCAGTTCGAACGTGCATCGGCCTGGCGTGTTCCCCATAATCTCAATCGTCGGCTCGCTGGTTTCAAGAGGGGTGCCGGGGATGAGTTTATTGGTATTGCAGTCGAGAGAGGTCCATACATACGCAACAATCTTTCCGGGGGCGATGGCGGAGGAGCGTCTGCCATCCAGCAGAAAACCGCGGCCAAGCTCCACCTGGGGCGGGGCCTTGAGAATGGCGGTAGGGTTTTTGGGGTCCCGCACGATGACGTCCCCCCGATCCGGCAGGGAGCGGTTGCCGGTATCATCTACCACGGTCAACTCGAATGTGCATCGGCCGGCGGAGGGGATGATTACCCCGACCGTCGGTTCGCCGGTTTCATACGGTGTGCCAGGAATAAGCTTGTCTGTCCCGCAGTTGAGGGATGTCCATGAGTATGTAATGATCTTCCCCGGGGCGACATCGGAAGAGCGTCTTCCATTCAGCAGGAAGCTGCGCCCCATCTCCACCTGGGGAGGGGCTTCCATAACGGCGGTGGGAATCTGGGTGTCCGTGACAAACACACTGACATGGTCCGCCAGGGAACGATTGCCGGAGTTGTCCACCACCGTCAGTTGAAACCTGCAGAGGCTGGGCGCTGTGTTGACCATCAGCTCCAGGCTGGGCGCGCTGGTTTCAAGGGGAGCGCCGGTGATCAGTCTGTTGGCGCTGCAATCAAGCGAGGTCCAGAGGTATTTTACAATTTTCCCGGGCGCAATATCGGATGAGCGCTGGCCGTCCAACACAAAGCTGCGGCCGAACTTGACCTGGGAGGGGGCCTCCAGCACGGCGGTGGGGATATCCGCGTCTTTGACAATTACCTCGGCAGAGACTGGGGGAGAAAAATTCCCGGCGTTGTCCATGACAATTAATTGGAACTTGCACACGCTTGGCGCGGCACTGGCCATGACTTCTAACGTGGCTTCTCTTGTCTCAAGCGGTCTTCCGGGAATGAGCCGATTGGTCGCGCAATCGACTGAATTCCAAAAGTACTTTACAATGCCGCCAGGCGCGGCATCGAAAGATCGCTGACCGTCCAGGACAATGCTTCGGCCGAATTTTACATGGGAGGGGGCTTCCAAAATAGCTGTGGGATGTTTGGTCCCTTTCTCCATGCCCTTGGCCATGCCCTTGGCTGATGCCGGTTGGACCTGCAGGAAAATCGCCAGCCATCCTACAAAAACGGCAACGGTTATTGAGAAGCGTGAAAGGATCCCAAAATAGGGGAGCATGATTTTTTGATACTAAACATTCCCTCGCTTGTTTGTCAAACTCGCCAGCGGTTTGTGCTACGGTTGGTTTGTCGCAGGGCTGGCAGGGGAGATGTTGAGCATCCAGGCCGCATCATGGATGCCCGCGCTGTTGCCTGCGCGAATGATGATGGTATGAGAGCCCTCTGTTGGATTTATCCAACGAACGGATCCATCTCCGCCGATGGTCATGCCTTTGGGTCCGGAAACCAGTCGCCAGATGGAAGGGGGCGTCCCGCTTACAACGGGCGCCAAGGAGGTGTAGGGAACCCTTTCCTCTCCTGTCTGCGCGGGAAGGGGAGAGATCAGAGGGGGGATGGCTTTTGTTGAGAGGCCCAAGTCAGAGATGCGAACCAACGATCCGTCGTCTCCTTTAAGCGTAAACCGGATTGAAACCGCCTGGCCGTTC
>CAYJWQ010000067.1:0-9558 GCA_964373895.1 uncultured Nitrospirota bacterium | reverse complement strand
TGGGTGGAGTCTGCCCCCGGGGAGGGGGCCACCTTCTATTTCACCCTCCCCGCCGCGATATAAACCCCTTATTTTCTTCCGGTATGCAGGGCGATAATGCCGCCGGAGAGGTTCCGATAGGAGACCCTCTTAAATCCGATCTCTTCCATTTTTTCCAGGAGGGCCTTTTGATTCGGGAATTTTCGGATGGAATCGGGGAGATATTGATAGACGCCGGTTTGATCCTTAGAGACCCAGGCGCCGATCTTTGGAAGAAGGATAAACGAGTAGAAGTCATACAGTCGGCGCAGGATGGCAGAGGTTGGCCTTGAAAATTCAAGGAGAACGATCCGCCCGCCTGGTTTTAATACGCGCAACATCTCTTTGAGGGTTTGATGAAGATCTGCAACATTGCGGATACAGAAGCCGCTTACGATGGCGTCAAATATTGAATCGGGGAGGGGAAGCGATTCCGCATTCCCCTGGACACAAAGGGTTTGATTGAGGTCTTCTCTTACGAGCTTTTCTCGCCCGATCTGAAGCATCGACCGGTTTAAATCAATCGCAACCACGCGACCTTTTTCGCCGATCTCTTTTGCCGCAAGTAGCGAGAGATCGGCCGTTCCCGCCCCCACATCGAGGAGATAGGCCCCCTCTTTCAGAGAGGCCATTCTGATCGTTTCTCTTTTCCACCAATGGTGAAGTCCGAAAGAGAGGAGGGTGTTATTTACATCGTAATAGGAGGCGATCGACGTGAACATCGCCTGAACGGCCCGTTCTTTCTCATCAGGAGACAGGAGGCGGTTGACACTTTTTCCCTTTGGGTCTGGCACGGGTTATGACAACCTCTGGATCATCCACCCGCTGATCTGTGCAATCATTTTTTCAAAGTCATCTGGCCGGGAGAAATCGTGGTTTGCGCCTGGAATGACCACCATTTTTTTTTTGGAGGAGAGGTTCTCAAGAAGTTTCCGGCTCTGCGTAATCGGCACATATTCATCGGCGTCACCGTGGACAATACAGGTGGGGATTTGAAGGGAGGAGGCCTTCTTGTAACTATCGTAGCGGAGCAGGTCTTCATAGAAGGCAAATTCCAGACGACCTCTCCCCTCCGGGGTGGCCAATGATAGGGTGCCGCTCTCCTGCCAGTTTTTCATCCCCCCCTCACCCAGACGATCTCTCCAGATAGCGGGATAATTTGAGACCGGACACTTAAGGGCAAGCCCTAAAAACCCTGGATGTTCCGCTGCCGCATGGATGGCAATCAGGCCGCCAAAACTGGATCCAACCAGTCCAATCCTGGTAAACCCCGCCTCCTTGAGCCAATGGAGTACCCCTTTCATTTGAAGCAGACAGCGCGTGAGGGTCAATGCCTCAAAGGGGCCGCCACTTTCTCCATGGCCAAAAAGGTCGTATCGAAGGGTTGCGATGTCTCTTGGCAAAAAATGTCGGGTGAGCTCCCGGTTGGTTTGGCTCTCCTTGCTCGACATAAAACCATGACATAAAAGAACGACCCGTTGAGAACCCTTTTTCGAGGTTGTTAAAATAGCCGACGTCTTCTCACCAGGAACGGCTTCCAACTCCATATCCATTTCCATGTTTCTATCCATTTTTGACAAGGCGGTTCACTTTTGATAGCGTAACCCAAGGCGACACATCGTATAATAAACAAATTGTAATTGACAGGGATTTTTTTATCGGAAGATTCCTCCCTTCTCTTTAAAAATGCCGCGCCTGTAGCTCAGACGGATAGAGCAACAGCCTTCTAAGCTGTGGGTCGGGGGTTCGATTCCCTCCAGGCGCGCCACCCGATTTGTTGATCGGTTTTCCCGTCGTGTGGTAGACTCCTGTTTGGCGAGAGACCATGCAAACAACCACAACAGAAAAGTTAATTGCCAAGATTGAGCGGCTTAAGGTGGAGCGCCAGGCCGTCATCATCGCCCACAATTATCAGGTGGGGGAGATTCAGGATGTCGCCGATTTTCTGGGGGATTCCTTAGAGCTCTCCTACAAGGCGGCCGAGACCGACGCCAAAGTGATCGTCTTTTGCGGCGTCCACTTCATGGCGGAGACGGCGGCCATGCTCTGTCCGGAACAGACCGTGTTGCTCCCTGATCTCTCCGCGGGGTGCGGCATGTCCGAAATGATTTCAGCGGAGGATGTGCGAAAACTGAAGGCCCAACATCCAGATGCCGCGGTGGTCTGCTATGTGAACTCCAGCGCAGCGGTGAAGGCCGAATCGGATATCTGCTGCACCTCCTCCAACGCCGTCCGCGTGGTTCAATCGATCCCTCTGGATCGCGAAGTAATCTTTATTCCAGATCAGTATCTGGGTGATTTTGTGATACGTGAGACCGGCCGGGCGCTGATTTTGTATAACGGCTATTGCCCGACCCATTTTCGAATTATGACCTCTGATCTCGCCGAGGCCAAGGCCCGTCATCCCAACGCGCTGGTTTTAGCCCATCCGGAAT
Source organism: uncultured Nitrospirota bacterium (assembly GCA_964373895.1). GTDB lineage: Bacteria > Nitrospirota > Nitrospiria > SBBL01 > SBBT01 > SBBT01. The sequence continues at coordinate 7,105 of CAYJWQ010000067.1, read as the reverse complement.
GCACCCCGAATGTCGCCGCACTGGCCGATCGGGTGCTTTCAACCAGCGGAATCTGCTCGGAATCGAGGGCCATCGAAAAAGAAGAGGTGATTGTGGCGACAGAGATTGGTATCTTGCACCGTCTTCAAAAAGAAAACCCCGATAAGTCGTTTATCCCGGCCTGCACCTGGTGCGACTGCGCCCATATGAAGGTGAACACCCTCGAAAAAGTCCTTTGGTCCCTGGAGGAGATGCGATTTCCGATTACGGTCGAGGCGCAGGTTGCGCATCGGGCCAGGCGGGCGATTGAACGCATGTTAGAAGTTCCAAAATAAGGCAATATGCTCATGCCGGCCCTTGGACGGATACTGATTTTACTTGGCGTTATGCTTATCCTCATTGGAGGCGTCCTCCTGCTGGACGGGAAAATACCCGGCATCGGTCGCCTGCCAGGAGATATCATCCTACAACGTAAAAACTTTACTTTCTATTTCCCCATCGCTACCTCTGTCTTAGTCAGCGTCATCCTTTCTTTTCTCTTCTGGCTTTTGGGGAGACGGTGATACATCTCTTCCGTGCGCTCTCCTTTTTGGCGCTCTCTTTTTTATTCGCGCCGGTTTCTGCGCTGGCCGGTGAGATTGTGCGTATCGTCCTGATTCAGGATTCCCCCGGCGTTCTCTTGACGTCAAAGGAGGGTTTTTTCGTTCATAGAAAATCTGGAGCGCCTCTTTACCGGCGGCCAATTTCATCCGCGGCGATTGGTATGAAGAAAGGGCTTACGGTGAACCGGTTTGACAGTGCGGATGACGAACTGACCTTTTTGCCTAAAGAAGGGGAGAAGATTTCAGTAGAGCGGCGTTCCTATGCAGGAATGGTGCGGGTTAAGAAGAAAAAGGGGGGGCTTTGGATTATCAACGAGGTCGATGTGGAGGAATACTTAAAAGGGGTTGTCCCCGCGGAAATGGCGTCTGAATGGGAATTGGAGGCGTTAAAAGTTCAGGCGATCATCTCACGCACGTATGCCCTTTATCAAAGAGAGGCACACCGAAGGCGCGATTTTGATCTGACGGCCACCGTTCTCTCCCAGGTTTATCACGGCGGAGAGGCGGAGGATCCACGGGCCTCTCTGGCCATCGCAGAGACCAAAGGAATGGTGTTGACTTATGGCGGCAGGCCCGCCCTGACCTTTTTCCATTCCACATCGGCCGGACCGACGGAGGATGCGCAAGAACGCTGGAATATTGATCTTCCTTACCTAAAAGGGGTTGATTGTCCGCTTGACCGAGATTCGCCTTACTATCAGTGGAAAAGGACGATCTCTCTGCAGAAGATGGAGATGGCGATCCGGAGGTCGGGCCACCCTGTTGCCGCCATCACTGCGCTTGCCCCCCTTCAATGGAGCAGGGCCGGGCGAATTTTGACACTCCAAGTTCGCCATTCGGGAGGAGACCTGACGCTGAAGGCGGAAGACCTTCGAGCGGCACTGGGATACAAATTTCTGCCGAGCACCCGTTTTACGATCGATTCTTTTGGGGCCGAAATCGAGATCAGCGGCATGGGTTATGGCCATGGGGTGGGCCTCTGCCAATGGGGGGCCAAGGTTATGGCAGAGCGGGGATTGAAAGCGGGTGAAATTCTGCTCTATTATTACCCCGGTGTGATCCTTCAATCTTATGAGGAGATTAAATCGTTCCGCAAGAGAGTGAACTAGCCACCGTTGCATTTGATTATTTCCTTGATCCGGCACTGATCGCCGAGGCGCCGGTTTCTATCCGGGATCAGTCGCGCCTCCTTGTTTTCCACCGAACATCGAAGCGCATGGAACATGGCATATTTGCGATGCTGCCCGCCCATCTTCAACCAAATGACCTTCTCGTGTTTAATGACACACGGGTTCTGCCGGCCCGCCTCTATGCAAAAACGGAATCAGGGAAGGTTGTAGAACTCCTGCTGCTTCAGCCGTATATCTTCCCGCAGGGGGATGCGTGCAATCGCTGGAGGGCTTTGGTGAAAGGTCGGGTCTGTCCGGGGACGATCTTGATTTTTCAGGGAGGTGTGACAGGACATCTCCTTGGGGAATCGAAAGGGGGAGGCCGGGAGATCGTTTTTGATCTCCCGCCGGGGTTGGATTTCTATTCGTATATAGAAAAGTGGGGGGCTATTCCGCTTCCCCCTTATATCTTGAAGAAAAGGAGGGTCTGCCCTTCCGATCAAATACGATACCAGACGGTCTATGCGGACATCCCGGGTTCCGTGGCGGCGCCCACGGCGGGGCTTCATTTTACTAACGAATTAATTGAGACAATGAAAAAAGGGGGAGTCCAAACAGCGACCCTTACATTGCATATCGGGCTGGATACGTTTCAACCGATCCGGACAGATAAAATTTCGGAACATGCCATGCATCGGGAGCGGTTCCATCTGCCGGAGGAAACGGCGAAAAAGGTGAACTTCGCGCGGGAACATGGAGGAAAGGTGGTTGCCGTTGGAACGACGGTGGCACGAACATTGGAAAGCGTGGCAAATCCAGACGGAACGGTGCGTCCTGGCGCGGGGGAGACCGATTTATTCATTACACCCGGTTTTACATTCAACGCGATTGATGCCCTGATTACCAATTTTCATTCTCCGAGATCGACATTGTTGGTGATGGTGTCCGCTTTTGCAGGCTATGCGTCGATCCGATCTGTTTACAGTGAGGCACTAAGGCAAAAGTACCGTTTTCTAAGTTTCGGCGATGCCATGCTGATATTGTAGTCTGTCGCTAAATAAGATTCAGAAGGAGGAGTGCGCCATGCGCGCGCTACAAAAATTAAAACAAGGAGGAGAGCGATCCTTTAAGGCGCGCGTCCTTCGTCTGATCGGTGTGGTGGTTTTAGCCTTTTTTTCAATCGGTTTTTTGTGGTTAACGGCCGAAGATCGACCTTCTTCTCTCTCCCCCAGCCATTCTCGGTTGAAAGAGATGCCTCCTCCTATGATCGATCCAGACAGGAAGGAATTGCCCCCATCCGATCGTGCCTCTCCTCCCCCCCGTAGGTCCAATACCACGTCACAGATATTGGATCCCCCTCCCATTGAGATTAAACTGTCGTTTAAGCCGATTGAAAAGGAAGAGCTGACCTTTTTTAAAACGCTCAAGGGAAAGACGACGGTTGCGCTGAAGCCAAAAAGAGAGACCGACCCGGAAAAAAAGGGAGAAAAACAACAAAAGGTAAAGGCGCTTTCCGCGAAAGCGTCTCAAAAACCGGCATCCCGGGGAGGCTATACCATTCAGGTCGCCTCTTTTTCCGTGGTAAAAGATGCGCAGACCTTTTCCAGGAGGCTCAAAGAAAAAGGATATGATTCGTATGTGTCGGCGGGGGAGGTTCCAAAGAAGGGGAGATGGTATCGGGTGCGCGTCGGCCATTATCCTAACCGCGTGACGGCGCAACAATCGGGGGAATCCATCTTTGCGAGCGAACGATTAGGGTACCTGATTATCCCGGATCGGTAATGACCCGAAAACCACACGTGATGTGCAGAGATTTGTTTCTGCCGGGGGGCGTCTTTTCCACCGGGATGCCGGGCTATGAGTACCGCGCGTCCCAGGTGGCCATGGCCGAGGCGACTGTCTCGGCGTTGGAAGGCAAAGAGACACTGCTGGTGGAGGCGCCCACCGGCACCGGCAAGACCTGGGCCTATCTCGTTCCGGCGATCTTAAGCGGCAAGAAGGTGGTGATCTCCACCGGCACCAAGACGCTTCAGGATCAGCTCTATCAAAAAGATATCCCGCTTTTGGCATCCCTGATGCCGCGCCCGTTCACCGTAAGCGTGATGAAGGGAAAATCAAACTATCTCTGCCTCTATCGCTTTGACCAATGGATAGAGCAGGACACCTTTCTTGAAATGAAGCCTGGCCTCGAAACGCTTAAATCATGGGCAGAGACAACGGCGACGGGAGATCGCGCGGAGATGGTCTCGCTTCCGGAGGAGGCCCCTGTTTGGCAGGAGGTTTCCGTGAAGGGGGAGGCCTGTCTGGGCGGAAAGTGTCCGGAGTATGACCGCTGTTTTATCACACGGGCAAAGATGCTTGCCGCCGCGGCCGATATTGTGATTGTGAATCATCACCTTTTTTTCGCCGACCTTGCCTTAAAAGAGAGTTCTTATGGGGCGGTTCTTCCTCATTACGATGCCGTGGTTTTTGATGAGGCGCACCTTTTGGAGGAGGTCGCGGAGCAGTATTTTGGAATTTCAATGAGCAGCTATCGGATGGAAGATTTCGCGCGAGATGCCATGAGGGAGTTTGCCTCTCATAAAGAGGAGACATGCGCCGGGCTTTGCAGAAACATTTTAGAAAAATCACGAAAATTCTTTTCACGGTTTAGGCGAGATCAAGAGCGATATCGACTAATAAGACAACAGATGACGCTTGAGGCAGAGGAGGCCGGCGGGCATCTTATTTTGTCTTTGGATCGGTTAAAAGAGGCGATTGGCCTGTTGAACGTTCAACATGAGGGGATTTCCCATCTTGTAGAGCGGATTGAACGGTTGCGGGAAGATATTTCCCTTTTTCTGGCGATAGAAGAAAAGGCATATCTCTACTGGGTGGAGACCTCTGCGACGGGTGTCTTCTTGCATGCCTCGCCTCTTGATGTCTCAACCATTTTAGGGGAGCGTCTCTTCCGCCGGGGAATTCCGATGATTCTCACCTCGGCCACGCTCGCCTCGCAAACGGTCTCTTGCGGCGGTTTTGATTACATTAAAGACCGGCTAGGTATTGATGTGGCGGAGACGTTGACACTTCCCACCCCGTTTGATTATGAAAAGCAGACAGTGCTCTATCTTCCCAAAAGTCTTCCCCTTCCTGCAAGCGATCACTTTGTGACTGCGATTTCATATGAAATTGTCAGGATTTTGCGGGAAACCGGCGGGCGGGCCTTGCTTCTGTTTACAAGCTGGAAGGTGTTGGAGGCGGTCTATCAGAAGGTTTTTCCCTCTCTTCCTTATCTTCTCCTGAAACAGGGGGACCAACCGAAGCAGGCGCTTCTTGATCTCTTCCGCAAGGAGGTCTCATCGGTTCTCTTCGGAACGGCGAGTTTCTGGCAGGGGGTGGATGTTCCGGGCGAGGCCCTCTCGTGCGTCATCATTGATAAGCTCCCTTTTGCCTCTCCCTCCGATCCGCTCGTTGCGGCACGGGTTGCATCGCTCGCGCAAGAGGGACTCGATCCTTTTCTCTCCTATCAGCTCCCTTCCGCCATTCTTCTTTTGCGTCAGGGGGTTGGGAGATTGATTCGAAGCCGAAACGATCGTGGCATGATCGTGATTCTGGATAATCGTGTGATGAAAAAATGGTACGGAAAGTTTTTTCTAAAAAGCCTCCCGCCGGCGCGGAAGGTCCACACTTTTGAAGAGGTCCATGCTTTTTTCAACCAGTGTTACGGTTGCTCTTGCCGGAATAGAACGATATAATCAGACCTCTGACTGTCATGCGAGGGATAAGATGCCGCCGCAAATGGAACCGTTTTATTTAAAGAAAGAGCCGTATTATCAGCCGATCGGCGAGGAGGTTGCCCTCTTTCGCGCGGCCTATGAGACAAAGCTGCCTGTCCTTCTAAAAGGTCCGACCGGCTGTGGCAAAAGCCGGTTTGTCTCCTACATGGCCTATCATCTTAAACGGCCGCTCATTACCGTCGCCTGCCATGAGGATTTAACCGCATCCGACCTTATTGGAAGATACCTTCTTCACGGGGATGAGACGATCTGGTCGGAGGGGCCACTTTCGCTGGCGGTCAAATATGGCGCAATCTGTTATTTGGATGAGGTGGTCGAGGCGAGAAAAGACACGACGGTGGTGGTCCATCCATTGACCGATGATCGGCGGATTCTGCCGGTTGAAAAGAAGGGAGAGATTCTTGCCGCCTCGGATGATTTCATGCTGGTGGTTTCGTATAACCCCGGTTATCAGAGTCTGTTGAAGGATTTAAAGCAGAGCACCCGCCAGCGGTTTATCGCCCTGGAGTTTTCCTATCCCCCTCGGGAAATGGAGGTACAAATTATCGCGCATGAGGCGGGGGTCTCGGAGGAAATGGCCAAAAAACTGGTCGCTATCGGCGAGAAGGTGCGAAACCTGAAAAATCACGGTCTGGAGGAAGGGGTCTCCACCCGCCTTTTGATCTATGCGGCCCAGTTAATCCAAAAGGGGATTCCCCCCCATCTCGCTTCTCTGGCCGCCATTGCCGATGCCATGACCGATGACGCGGATATGCGCCGCAGCATCCTGGAGGTCATCAAGGCGATCTTCGTGTAGTTGGAAAGTCCGATCGGATGCCCAGACTGATCCCCTTACTGGAGATACGGGGTACACGTTGAAAATAAAACTTTCACGTCGCGCTGATCAGTTTAAGGCGTTAGGCAGACCAGGCGAGAAAATCACACACCAAGGTCGTCCAGGGGGCTCTGAACTCTTTGGCCGCCTTGTGCTGCAGGATGTGGGTGTAGATCATGGTTGTGGCGAGGTCGTTGGCGTCCCAGGAATTGCTGAATGGTGCGAATGTCGGTGCCGCGTTGGAGCAGGTGAGTGGCGAAGGAATGGCGGAAGGTGTGAGCGCTGATTTGCTTGGTCAGACCGGCACGGCGGACGGCCACCTTAATGGCTTTATTGATGACGCTGGGGTCAACGTGATGGCAACGGGTGACACCGGAACGAGGGTCTGCGGAGAGACTCCGGGCATGGGGTAGGTAAACAGGCGCTTCCGGATTCAGCGTGGGTTTTCCAGGTTCTTCCCCTCCCTCAATGGGAGGGGCAAGGGGAGGGTCTGTTTTAAACATGCCTCTCTGATGATGTTTAATCCCTCATCTTTATTTGTTAGTACGTCATGATTCCAAAATCTCCGCAATTACTGTTTGAGGGGGGGTATGCGGACGATGCGATTGTGCATTGTCGGACGGAAGCGGAGGTGCAAGAGGTGCGAGCATCCATTGCCACGCGAATGAAGGGATGCCAGTTGGAGCTTCATCCAGAGAAGACGAAAGTGGTCTATTGCAAGGATGACGACAGGCGAAGGAGATACCCGAACGAGGCGTTTGATTTTTTGGGCTATGGGTTTCGGCCCCGGCGATCAAAGAATCGATTTGGGAAGTACTTCAT
>CAYJWQ010000066.1:4315-9569 GCA_964373895.1 uncultured Nitrospirota bacterium | reverse complement strand
AGCGTTGACCGTGGAGAGGGCAATAATGTGGTCTACCTTATGTACAATGGCTGCATTGATGACATTCTCGGCCCCTTGGATATTTGTTTTGATCGCCTCCATGGGGTTATATTCTAAAGTAGGGACCTGCTTTAGGGCTGCAGCATGAACCACAATTTCTACCCCCTTCATGGCCTGCATAACTCTAAGTCGATCTCTAACATCACCAATAAAATATCGCATTACAGGCGAGGTAAGTTTACTGCTCATTTCAAATTGCTTGAACTCGTCCCGTGAGAATACAATGACACGGCGTGGATGATATCGAGAAAGGAGGGTACTAGCAAACAACTGGCCGAATGACCCTGTTCCCCCTGTTATTAAAATGGATTTATCATTAAACATGCAGACACCTCCTACAACAGCCGAAAAGATACGCCAACCTGCCTGTCATTCGATGACAACTCTCCGCCATCACCCCCTATGGAAACCATCCCATGAACAAAGCGTTGCTTGCCCTCTTTTAGTAATGTAGAATGTGACAACTTAATATAAAACACCTGATGAGTCAAACATAACCTCCGACCTTTTATCAGCCGTTAAAAATATGTCTTAGGATTAGGGGATCAACCATAGTGAAACATGGGCCATAAAAATATTCACCGTTTATGTTTGGGAACCGCTCAATGGGGAATGACCTATGGGGTTGCCAATAAAACTGGTCAGCCTTCCTTTTCAGAGATCAACGAAATGATAGCCGTTGCTATCAGCTCTGGCGTGAAATATTTCGATACGGCGCAATCCTATGGCGAAAGTGAGGAGATGTTGGGAAAAACCCTTTCAGGTCTAAAGATAGATCAACGCCCAAAAATCATTACAAAACTCAATCCCAATTTATCTTTTCATTCTATTCATGATTTGGAAGAAACGATTAGTCTTTCTTTAGAAAGGCTTCACGTCCCCTCGCTTTGGGGGCTTCTTTTACATCGATCAACCGGCTGGCAGAAATTGATTGAAGGGGTTAAGATTCTCAAAAAAAAGAATTTATTCGAGAATTTTGGTGTTTCGGTTTACGAACCGGATGAGGCACTCCATTTTCTAAAACAAGATTTCATTGATATTATCCAGGTGCCCTTCAACATCATGGATAGACGCTTTATTGATAACGGTTTTTTAAATTTAGCATAAAATTTAAAAAATAGTGTCTTTGTTCGATCTGTCTATCTACAAGGACTTCTTACTATGGATGAAAGCGAGATCATCCAAAAAAGTATGGCTTGGACGGTGCCGCATCTTAATTATGTTCACCAGTTTGTTCGAAAACACAATCTAGCGATAAAGCACTTTGCTATTCAAGCTATTATGCAACAGTTTGGAGCGATAGTTCTTGTCATTGGTGTGGAGCATTTGCACCAACTTGAGGAAAATATAGTTCTTTTAGGCACAGAAGACATCCCCCAACCTATCGTTCAACAATGGTGGAAAGATTTGCCCCATTTCCCAGAAAAGTTGCTCGATCCCAGGCGATGGGAGCTACCACTCTCTCCTCCACAAAAAACATGAGGCTTTCCTTTCACGTCTGCGTTATTCCCTACACTTTCTATGAGGTTTATCCATCTAACGCATCTACACAGGTTAGACATTCCTCCTCCACTTACTTCGCTTTCCCCTCCCACTGAAACAGCATAATTTGAGTTGCTCCATGGTCTGTCACTTTAGCTAGTCGATCACAAGCCTCTTTATAAGGACTTGGTATAATCCCGGAGGGGACATTTGCACCAAAACTTGCACCCCTTCGTAGATGGAATCCAAAACTCTCAAAGAAACGCACGAGGGATTCCCTGGGGAACAGATGAATATGCTCAATTGGTAAATAGTGGGCAAATCGTTCCCCAAGAATCTCCGAAAGCAATCCAACTCTCGGTGTTTGGATGAGTAAGAGCGCGCCTTGGCGCATGATTGCTGTTAAGCCTGCCACAATGTTCCGGATATCCAGGAGGTGTTCAAGGCAGTCCCAAAGGGTAACAAGGTCCATTTGGTACCCGTATAGTTCGTGCCTCTTTTCAAATGTTACTACACGGTGGCCTTTCCTGGCTGCAATTTCCACCATATCTTCTCCCACGTCCACCCCAAACAGGTTTTCGACTTTCACCCCCTGTATTTTTAGCCAATCCAGAAAAATTCCATCAGCACATCCAAAATCTAAGATGAGCTTTTCAACCAAACTCTCTACCTCAAGGCCAACATCTGCCAGGGAGAGTACGTACTCGTTATAGACGGCAGGCCGGTAATCAGGATGAAACCGTTTAAGATGGCTTACACCATCCAGACATTCCTTTTGCAAATAGTGGTTATTGTAGTACTGCCGCAGTTCTTCGTCGCTGGGGTAAGGGAAAATTCTTTGCACTTTGCACTTTGCACTTTGCACTTTGCACATTCAACCCATGTCGATTTATAGGTCTTGTCACATTTGGTAAGAACCTCCCTATATTTAACCTCACCACATATGCGGCACCTCTCCATGTCGCTCCTCTCTGGCTAGAATCATCTGGATTACTCCCATAGAAGACCTCTCTTTACTTCTTGCCCTTTTAATCTCTTGAAGCAAGATAAATCAGAAAGGGAAATTATTATGAAACCCCCACGGAAAACGGCGCAAGGGGTTCCTGCGGTTTTTCAATCTACTGGGTTGCCACCGCTGGCCAGCCAGCCTCCATCAATGACAAGCGTATGCCCTGTAATATAATTCACGTCGTCTGATGCAAGAAACAAAACGGCCCCAGTTAAATCTGAAGGCAGTCCAAAACGTCCCATGGGGATACGGCTTAAATTAGAATCAATTACATTTTTGTTCTGCATAATATCCATGGTCATTCTGGTCTGAATTCTTCCAGGGGCAATCATGTTAACATTGATGTTATAGTTCGATAATTCTACAGCCACTGTTTTCAAAAACTGGGACATACCCCCCTTGCTTGCGGCATAGGCAGAAATATTCCTGATGCCAAACTCGGAGGTTAATGAGGTAATACCAATCACTTTCCCATAATGTCTTTGGATCATGGATCGCGTAAGATATTTGCAGGCCAAGAATGTGCCGGTCAGATTGTTGTCAATTACGGTTCGCCATTCTTTGATGGTCAGCTCATAAAAAGGTTTTCTCAACTGAACACCATGGCTTAGAATTAAAATATCTATTTTGGAAAATCGGCTTAGCACCTTTTGGGATAAGGTGTGAACGCTCTTCTCATTTTTTACATCAACCTCCAAGAAGTTGACACGATCTCTTCTTTCTATTAGGTTCCTGAGCTCTTGAGAAAGGGTATGTTCAAAGCGGCTGGCCACAATGACCTCCGCACCTGTGTGGAAGAGGCCATTGGCAATCTCTTCTCCAATGGATCCTGTCCCTCCAACAACCAGGGCAATCTTGCCTCTCAAGTCAATGCGGATCGCCACCTTCGTACTTCTTTTCATGGGTCCCCCACCAGGCACATTTGGTCCAGCCTCCATCAATAACAATTTGTTGACCATTAATATGCTTGGCATCATCTGACACAAGAAAGGCAATTAACGAAGCCACCTCTTCTGTATCCCCAAGACGGGCGTTCGGGGTTCTTCCGATCATACCAACCCTTGCATCAGGGTATTCCGACAGAAACCAAGAAGTCCTCGGGGTCATGATCGGTCCCGGAGCAACGGCATTGACCGTAATACCGTAGCATCCCCATTCCACCGCTAAAGCCCGTGTTAAACCTTCTACACCCGACTTGGCTGCATTATAGGCAGCCCTCTGGGGATAGGTGGCAATGTTGTGAAAACTGGTTAGATTGACAATGCTTCCATATCGGCCATTGAGCATGACGGCCCCAAAAATCTTGCAGCTTAAAAAAACTCCATCTAAATCTGTATCGAGGATAGACCGCCATTTTTTATAGGTTAGGGTCTCTGTCTTTTCCGACGCAGCAGGAGATGCGGCACAGGTTACTAATATATGAAGGGTGCTCCATCTTTTGAGTATTTTGTCTCTGATTTCCATAAGGGAAGACTCGTGACATACGTCACCTTTAAAGTAGAGAACCCTTTCACGTTTACCATCTAAAGCAAGCGCAGTCTTCCTCACTTTTTGGACAGTCTTCCCGATAAGGGCCAGATTGGCCCCGAGACCAAACAATTTTTTAGCGACAGCAGCCCCTATGCCACTCCCTCCTCCTGTGATGATTGCAACTTTTCCTTCGAGATGAGCCATCCTACAAACGGCCTCTTTTATATCTTTAGCTAACGGGAGATACTAACGCGGTCAGACAGGAAATGGTCCTATTTTTTCCCACTCCTTCTTTTTGGCAAGATAAGCCCACACGTAGGCAACATGGACGCCTGGCTCGCCTACAACCGGATGGTACCCTAATGGGATTGTACACCAACCGCGATCCCTGATACGCCAAATCTCATCAACAGGTGTGCCATCCCACCAAACACCCTGTCCAACCTGGAGCGCTCGTTTTGCACCGCGACTCAGCAGATAGAAGAAAACCTCTTCGAAACCCATGTCTTTATTTAATTCAAATGAATGTGGCAAACTAGACCAAGTTCCCAACCCACAATGTTTCGTAATTCCCAGACGCAAGAAGGTTGCCGGTCCTCCTGGCTTGAGATAATGGTCTACTTCCCTTTTAGCATTATCTTCTCCCACAACAAGCCGGTATCGTTGGTCTCGTTCTATAACTGTTTTCTCCTCTCTTGTCATGAAAATAACCTTTTGTATGTCATTTTCCTCTAAGTAGACCTCGCATCTTTCGGACTCCGTTTCAAAGAGGAGAATATCTTTTTCACCGCTTGCTTTAAGGGTTTGGAGTTGATTTTTATTGTACCAGGGGTATGACATATTTTCTCTCCAACAAATATTGGTAAGATTCCCGAACCGCTTCTTTCCGCTCAAACCCCGTGCCTAGAGCAAAATTTCTACCAATACAATCCTTAGCACCTGTCGGAATCTCTGCAAGAACACAAGCAAAGAGGTTAGGATTTTTATACTGAAAATGTTTTTGCCATACGTCGAGGTTTAACGGTTCACCCAGCGCTAAGCGAATGGCCCCTCCAATAAAATCTCCACCCCGTGCGGGTGTACTAGCAGAACTGTCCCACCCCCCAGACAAACGAGGTGTGAGTTCAAGGATATATGGACCATTAGAAGTGAGCATGATATCTGCTTTGAGAATATGCCCTCCCTTCTGGTTGTGCATACCGATAGCTAATCCGGCCTTATAAATTAAGGCCG
>CAYJWQ010000066.1:0-4305 GCA_964373895.1 uncultured Nitrospirota bacterium | reverse complement strand
GGAAGTTGTTGCGAAATAATCGATCAACCCAATTTAGCCAGTACATTTCTCCATTAAACCACAATGTTTCTACAGATTGTTCCGCAATGTCATCCTCACGGGGCAAAAGAAGCTCTTCAGCAATTACCCATCCTGTGGTGCCAGCCCCGAGGGCTTGATTAAAAGCCTCCACAGTAAGATGACCCAGGGTGTTCATTTTACTGAATCCTCGGCTTCCTGAATTATTAGTAGCTTTTAAAACAATAGGCCCCTTCCTTTTTTCCATAAAGCTTCTTGCCTGATCGATTGTCTTCACCAGCAAAAATTGGGGCTGTGGAATTCCTTTTTTCGTTAGCACACCTCGTGTCTTATGTTTGTAACGACAGAGGTGTGCTATCTCGGGATCGATGGAATTTAAATTGCAGTGCTTTCCAATGTGAGCCACTGTTTCATGACAGTCCGCTGCGACTGTCAGAACAGCCCTAATGTTATATTTTTTTTGGAGTTCTTGTGCAATCTTAAGATTGCCTTGAATGTCAAACGTATCCAGGTCAACCATTTCGTCTGCGTACGGTGAACAGGCACAAGCTGGATTCTTGTCTGTTAGAATCAACGCAAATCCCATCTCTTTAACTTTCTGTGCGGCAACCTCCTGCATTGTTCCACCGGCAAAGAGCCAGATGGCATTTTTCCTCTTCACTTTTTCTTCCCAAAAATAATTGTTTCTCTTCCTATCCCCAGTCGGAAAAGGTTGCGATACAAGGCCCGTTTCAGGTCATTCTGTCCACCCTCTTGCAAACACAGCTCAAACTGTTTTCTCTTTTTATGGCACTCTCTTCCCAGAGGATCATTCCCCACATAATTTTCACCCATCAAAAGAAACAAGTCGATCGGAAAAGTCGCTTCCTGGCAAATAACTTGAAACCCTGACCTGTTGAGCAGCCTGCTGATGGACCGGTGGTCAAAATAATTGATATGTTGCGGGGGAGCGATCCACCACGGCTGGAAATTTAGAACGTTCCGTAAAACTTTCTGGAAGGGATTATAGTCATTAGGGACGCAAATACAGATTAAACCGCCACCCGAGAGGCGGTCATAGGCTATTTTTAATATTTCAATCGGGTGGGGAACATGTTCTAAAACCTCGCTCATGTGAATGCAATCAAAGCTTCCAAATTGTTTGGACACGGTCCAATCCAAAAATGCCTCAATAATTTTAAGTCCCAGGGCTTTTGAGTGTTCGGCCGCCGCCCTGGAAGGTTCCAGTCCCACCCCATCCCATCCTCTTTTTTTACCATGTAATAAAAAATAACCCGGTCCTGATCCCACATCTAAAATCTTCCGCCGATGTTGGGGTAGGTGCTCTTCAAAGGTATGGTATCGGTCAGCATAGACAATATTCCACCACTCTAAATCTTCCTGAGTCCTTTCCAGATATAAGGGTTTCTCTATTGTGTAGAATTCATGCGAATAGAAATGAATCAGCTCGTCTTCAGATGGGATAGGGATAATATGTTTAAATCGACACCTTTGACATTCAATCACATCAAACTGGTCTTTTGTGTCGATCAGAAGACCTTTATGGTTTTCCCATTGCTTCTGCATGTTAGTTAGAAACTCTTAGCACAATAGCTTTTGGATTTCACCGCAAATTCGCTCTACCCCATATCCATCCGTAATTTGAAAGGCTTTCTGTGAGATTTCTTCTCGTTTAGGGATATTGCTCCAGAGGGAAGAAGTGGCTTCCCTAATATCCTCGTTGCTGATATTTTTATGGTAACCTAAAGGGATGAGACACCCCAGTTTCTTGAACGCTTCTTCGTCTCGCCCATCTTCCGGGTAATTGCTTAACACAATCGTTGGCACGCCAAGATACGCAAGCTCATAGATCGTGGTCCCTAAAGCCGTTATAGCTAATCCTGCCCCTGCCATGAGGCGTTCCATATCCAAAACATCTTCTAAGATTTGAAACCGATTCCGGTATTGGCTATTCTTCCTACTAACTTCTTCTTTGAATGTGCATGTGAAGCCAAGGACAATCTGAATCGGTATTTGTCCTACAAGCTCTTTAAGGGCATCCATGATTCGCAGGGTTAATCGGTTTAAATCAGATCCTCCCATCGTGATGAGAACATTCTTCCGTTCTTGAATAGGTATCAGGTGAGAGCGGACATTTAAAAAATTTTCCTGAAGAGGAATCCAATCACTTCCCCCCATCACGTTGCCATGGCAGTGATCCCAATCCAACGTAGAGAAAGGAAAGTGTGCGCTGGGATAGATGTTCAGGTTTGCAAGAAGCCTTGCCTCGGTCACATTATCCATGAGCACAACAGGGATCCCATGGCTTCGATATAATGTGATTTCTTCGGAGACATCCCATTTTGAATCTATCAAGATGACGGTGGACCGTTTTAAGCCTTCTTCAATCACAATTTTCTCCAATGCGCTCCGAGAAGGTTTGGCATCAGATAAAGCGTAAAAAGGAAACGCCTCTTGCTGAAGGATATGCGATAGCGAGTCTTCTTTGTTAATCAGATAGGTCACGGAAACCGGAAATTTCTCCCGCATCATTTTAGCGATCGAAAGGGTGCGGAAAAAATGTCCCATGCCAATGCTTGTGCCCCCATTGACCCGTATAATCAGCTTTGCCATGCCTGACTATTCCTTAGTCAGGCGATAGAACCCAGAACGTGCGGGAGGCGTTGTAATCAGTGAGCTGGGATCCCGACGCGCAATTTCTCGGAAGATGTCATCCACCGCCTTAGTATAATTTTCCACATCTTCCACAGAATGTGCATAAGAGGCCTTAAACTGCCTATACCCTAAAAACCCCCTTTTCAACATCTCGATCGTAAAATAGGTAGAGAATATCTGGCCCTGTTCCCCTTCCCACGCAAAGTGCCCAAGTGTCGGAAGGCCAGAAATCTGAACAGCAAGACGATGCCTTTTAGCCATTCTGGCCCAGACATCTTTTACCGCCAATCCGATTTTGACAATATGTTCGTGAACATTTTCTCTCATATATTTTCTAATGGTCGCTAATGCCGCAGTCGGCCCTACACGTTCCGTCCAGTTCGTGCTCGAGATAAAGGTATTTTGAGCTGCCTGCATGACGGTCCCGATCCCAATGATAGCAGCCATGGCATAACCATTGGCCATCGATTTGGCAAAAACGGCGATATCAGGATTCACCCCATAGCGTAAATGAATACCCCCGGCGTTCATTCTAAAAGCGCTGGTAATTTCATCAAAAATGAGGATGGCGCCGATCTCTGAAGCCAAATGCTTCAATTGAAGGAGGGAATCTTTTGGGGCCTCTTCACCACGCGCAGGTTCAATCACAATGGCTGCAATGTCTTTTTCCCGATTTTCTATGCTCTTTTTTAATCGTTCGATATCGTCAAGGAAAAAAGGAATGGCTGTGCCCTTAAGGCCCCGAGGAACGCCGCAAGGGTCAAGCCCTGGCATCAATTGGCCATCCAGGGCATGGGTATCCCCTAAGTTGGCTGCCAGGTACCAATCGGTCCATCCATGGTATCCACTGAACAAAATGAGATCTCTTTTTGTGAAAGCCCTGGCGATTCGAATGGCAATCGACATCGCTTCGCCCCCCGAGCGTGCAAATCGGACCATCTCTGCCCAGGGATGAATCTGAATCAGCAGTTCGGCCAGTTCAACTTCTTCAGGACAATTCAGTGTGGAGGAAACCCCTTTCTTGATTCCTTCAATAACGGCCTCATCCACATCATCATCCGCATAACCTAAAATGGCAGCTCCAACCCCCATGATGCTCATATCCGTATAGGCATGATCGTCTAAATCCCAAACCCGGCATCCCTTGGCCTTTAAGTAATAGGCCGGCCAGATATTGGGAGCAAACATTTCTGCTCTTTTGGAAAACAGTTGCGTTCCCCCCGGAAAGAGGTGCTTGGCCTTATCGTATAAAACTTGTCCTCGGTTTAGCGTGGAATCAGGCGAATTTTTCATTGCTTAAAGACCTCGTAACCTTCTTTCCCAATCCATTTCTGATTGATCTTAGATTTTTCGGGATGTTTATCAAAAAGATCGAGTATCTCTGGAAGTCCAAAGGTGGGGTTGGTCGGATACAAACTTTCGTAAATCCTTGAATTCTATGCATAGTACTGAGTTTTTTATATTGTTTGTCTTAGTTTTCCATTATGTTTTAGTAGAACCTCGGTCAGATGATGAGAAAGACTTTAGGTATTACTCATGGCGTCGTGCAAGCGATATCGACAGACAAAAATTTCCATCGCGGCCTGAGGAAGGGAAAAAGCAACTTACCGATGACAAGAAAATCATTGATGC
>CAYJWQ010000065.1:0-9704 GCA_964373895.1 uncultured Nitrospirota bacterium | reverse complement strand
ATGAAAGGAAGTATACACAGACATCCCTACGGAGTCAAGTGTGTGCTAAGACCAGCTGATAAGGGGGAGGGGGACAACACTCATTAGCCTTCAGCATGCCCACGGTGTCAAGTGTGGATAATGGTTGCGTGTGATCTCTAAAACGTGAGGAGCATGCCGGCATCATCCATCTCTTCAAGGAGGAAAGAGGTCAGTCCGCGGGGCTCGTCAATCTCGGCAATGAGGTCTTCTGCCGTGAGGCCGCAGAGGGCCATGGAGGAGGTGCAGGCATAAAACTTCACATCCCCCTGGGATTTTAAATCCTGAATCACCTTCTGTAAATCGATCAAGCCGTTCGCCTCATAGTTTTTCTGGAGGGTCGCCTCAACACCGGCGTAGTCGGGGGAGAAATTTAATTCAGAAACCTTCTTTTTGGAAAGTTTGAAAACGGCCTCGTCCCGCAGGAAAATTCTGACCGGCATCTCACAATTTAAGGCCGCCATCACCATGGTAAAGACCGTCACGAAATTATTATGGCTCCCGCGCGTGACAAGAATGGCCATCTTCTTCACTTAATTCCCCCCTTCTCGATGAAAATCTTGACTAGGCCATCGTCATCTTCCACCTTTAAGATAGGGTGCTTAAATTTATGCGTCCAGGCAGCAATCTCACGCTGCTGAAACCGGTTTCCATGCACCTCCAAGACCTCCCCGCGTTGCATCTGGGCCAATGTCGTGCGGATCACGCCGAGGCTGCGGCAGTCAATCGGGTTAAAATAGGCGGTTACGTCTAAGACGCGCGCGATGGAATTACCAGACAAGGACGTTGTCATGCTCCTCTAAGAATTGGATCGATTCATCTTCGCTGACGACATCGATCCCGGAAATCAAATCCTCCTTGAGAATCCCGCGCGCCGCCATATCTTCCGATACCGCCCGCACCTGGGCCCCATGTTCGATCATAAAGGCCATCACCTTATCCGGCGAGGAGTCATGAAGCATCACCTCCTGCCCGACAATTCTGGCGCTGACCTTCTGATGCTTCACCCCATAGGTCACCGCCGAATCGCGCAGCAATACATTGACCTCCACCGGAGTGTCGGAGACGCCCAGGGCCGTCGCGAAGACATGCGGATCGACCGGCTCAAAACTTAAATAGATCGGTTTTTCGAAAATAACCAACACCTTATTTGCCATCTTCTCTCTCCTTATCGCGTCAACGGTATGTTGGAATGCAGATGACCCTGTCCGCCGCTTTAACAAACTTCCAGAGATCGCCCAGCGTCCCCACAATTACCCCGCCCATCTGATGCTTCTCCACGCCGCGCTCCTGGACACAGAGGATGCAGGAAACCCAATCGAGCTTCGCCCCATGGAGACCCGCCCGAATGAGCTGATCAATAAAGCGGCCGATGTTTGGATGCTTCTCCCCCAGGACTTTCTGAAGCGATCCCGGCTCGTTATGGTCAATCTGATCCTTATTGGTCAATGTCACCGCCTCTTCAAAGGCCCAGACATTGACATCCACCCCCCGCTGCAAGAGCTTCTCCACCAACCGAAGCACCGTTGTGGGGGCCTCACGCTGATAAGAGCCGGTGGCCAGGACAATCGCCACCCTCTTTACCTTTGAAACGACTGTAGCCATCTTGTACCCTCCCTCCATTGTGGGCGCCGCCCAACCGCCTTAATACCACATCACCTTATCGGATCCCTCCGAAATCATATCCGCCAGATAATCCATATTCGACATGCTGATTCCCTCTTCCAATTGCGTGATACCCCGCGACTGACACGAGATATCATCTGCCATGATCTTGGCGCCCCTTCTGGAAAGAGTTGCCAATCCTTTTCCCACATCGCTTCCCTTCCTGGCCGCAATCACGCCATTTTCAATCAGAAAAAGGGCGACCTCATTTCCATCTTCTTTTAACTTTCCAGCAACCTTTTGGATATACCTGCCGCTCGTGTACTCCGTCAGGTCCCGGCTATTCACAATCAAATAATGGGCCATCTTCACCCTCCCGCTAAATAAACAACCCGTTCCCACCCTTCATAACAGGTCACAGCGTCACTATAAGCAGGCAACTTTCCCCTTGTCAATGTTTTGCCGATAAGATTATAATCCAACTTTTCGGTATCTGTAAGATACTTTAATCAAACGCGCCAAGAAGATGGGAAAAATGATTTTCAAAGGAATCTTCGTCATTTTACTCGTATTTCCAATCAACGGATACGCATCGCCAGCCGTTGGGAATATGGACGATGTCGCGCGCTGGGTTTTAACCTATTTCCCAAAAACAGACGGATCGGTCGTCTCAATGGATGGTTTAGACATCTCCATTCACCTACGGGAAACGCATGGAATCGCGGAGGGAACCCTCTTGACGCTCTATAGAGAATCAACCCCTTTTTATCATCCTGTGACAGGGATTCAACTAGGCAAACAGGAAGAGGAAACAGGCGTCTTGGAAGTACAGCAGATCGGCGATCGCCTTCTACAGGGACGGCTCATTGGTTCAGGCAATGCTGTTCGTATAGGGGATTTGGCACGGATTTCGGCTGCCAGAATCCCACTGGGAATTCTCCCTTTAGGAGAGACGAACCGACCAGACACTTTTTTTATTAGCGAATTGACCTCCGCCTTGACGGAGACCGGCCGATTCCGTATCAGCCTGCTCCCCTCAAAAACCACGCTGGGTGAGGCGGTTCAAAAGGGCATTTTTTATCTGGTTTGGGTTTCCGCATCCCAGGAGGGAGAAGCCCTCATGGTGAATCTGACCCTTCAAAACACACTCACGGGGAAAGCGCTTTCGGATCTCTCAACGAAAATTAACCCCTCTGAAGAGACCGACTTGGTCTTAGAACGCCTTCAACTCCAACTTTTTGAAAAGAGAAAACAGCGTTGAATCGTAGGGAATATTTTAAGCTTCAATAACCGGTCACGCTATGAACATCATGTGCGCAAAGAAGGGGCCCCCTTCCATAAAATTGGAGACACCGGAAGAAAAAGCGCTCCTCTTACAAATCAACCTCCATAATCTCCCAAAACATATCGCGATTATTATGGATGGAAACGGGAGATGGGCCGCTTCAAAACGGTTTCCCCGTATTGAAGGGCATCGTCGAGGGATTCAGTCGGTTAGGGAAATTGTAACCCTTTCAAGGAAATTAGGGATCGACACCCTGACCCTGTATGCCTTCTCCAATGAAAACTGGAATCGCCCCCTGTCTGAAATCTCGCCGCTGATGATGCTGCTGGAAAAATATCTGCAGAAAGAAATAAAGACGATGATGGGAAATGGAATCCGGTTTAAAACCATCGGGCAGATTGATCGCCTTCCCGACCGGGTAACCCGGTTGATTCAACGGGTAGAGGAGAAGACCCAGGACAATAAAGAAATGACCCTGATCCTGGCGCTCTCCTACGGGGGGCGGTCTGAAGTGGTGGACGCCATTAAGCTTGTGATAAAAGATATCGAAATGGATAAGATTTCAATCAAAGACCTTGATGAGGAACGATTTTCAAATTATCTATACACGCGCGATTTCCCTGATCCTGATCTGATGATCAGGACGGGTGGGGAGATTCGAACCAGTAATTTTCTGCCGTGGCAGCTCGTCTACACAGAGCTTTACTTTACCGAAACGTTCTGGCCTGATTTTGGAAAGAGAGATCTCCTCCTTTCGATTCTATCGTATCAAAAGAGGAATCGTCGGTTTGGTCTTATTCCGGCGGAAAGTGACGTCCCTGTCTCGCTCGATGATACTCCCTCCCACTTTAAAAGGGGTCGGGCGTGAACTTGAAGGAAAACCGGCTGGCGGTCGCAATCGTCCTTGTCCCGATGCTTTATCTCCTGGTCCGGACGCTTCCGCCTTTCTTATTCTTTCTATTGGCCACCGCTGCCATCCTGCGGGTACAGTACGAGTTCTATCAATTGTTCTATCAGAACCGTAAACCGATTTGCGTTGGATTAGGGCTCGGGTTCCTGCTTCTCCTTTTCTATTACATGGGGAATCTTTTTCCCTTCTTCCCCCTGGTCTGTATTTCAATCTTAGCGGCCGTCTTTATCTTTCATCTCTTTTATTTCCAGGACATTAAAACAACATTGGTTGATTCCGCCGTCTTATTTTTAGGAACCATCTATCTCCCAGGCTTTTTGGGTTACCTTATCCTGATTCGCAATATTCCGGGAGGAACATCCTTTATTCTCCTCCTTTTGTTAATCGTCTGGTTAGGAGACGCCGGCGCTTATTATGTCGGCCGGTTGATCGGAAAACGGAAGCTCCACGTTAAGGTAAGCCCCAACAAAACAATCGAGGGCGCGATTGGGGGATTAATCGCAAGCCTCATCGGGGGGGGACTCGCGAAACTTGCCTTCCTCCCGATCTTCTCCTGGAAGGAAATCTTTGTGTTATCGTTCTTGTCAGGTCTGTTCGGACAACTGGGCGACCTGACAGAGTCGATGTTCAAGAGAAGCGCCGGCATAAAAGATTCAAGTCAGTTGATTCCAGCGCATGGCGGCCTTTTCGATAAGTTGGATGGAGTTGCGTTCGCGGCCCCCGTGTTTTACTATTACCTGTTTTGGATAAAGGGGTACGGTGCCCATAGCGGCTTTTAGGCAAAGGCAGGCGCAATGAAAAAAATCATTATTCTGGGATCGACTGGCTCCATTGGAACCAATACCCTCGACATCATTAGTCGTTTTCCAGAGCGTTTTGAAGTGGTGGGCCTTGCCACCCGATCCAACCATGTAAAGTTAGAAGAGCAGATACGGCAATTTCGCCCAAAGGTGGTCTCTCTGATAGAGAAGGAGGCCGCGGAGGAACTAACCAGGCGGCTCTCCGGGTGTAAACCAGAGGTCTTGACGGGCATAGAAGGCCTCATGGAAGTCGCCCGTCTTTCGGAAGGCGAGTTGGTGGTCTCTGCCATGGTGGGCGCCGCTGGATTACTTCCCACCCTGGCTGCCATTCAGAGCAGAAAAACGGTGGCCCTCGCAAATAAGGAAACACTGGTCATGGCGGGAGAGATTATACAGAAGGAAGCCAGGCTTCAAAACGTCCAGATCCTTCCTGTCGACAGCGAGCATGCGGCGATTTTTCAGATTCTCTCTGGGGAGAGGCATTCTGATGTCGCCAAAATTATCCTGACCGCGTCGGGCGGGCCGCTCCTCGGATTTTCGGAGGAAAGAAAGAAAACGGTCAGTCCTAAGGAAGCGCTCGCCCATCCCAACTGGAAGATGGGGCCGAAAATTTCAATCGATTCCGCCACCCTGATGAACAAAGGCCTTGAGATCATCGAGGCCCGTTGGCTCTTTGATATGCCGCCTGAAAAAATTGATGTCCTCATTCATCGCCAGAGTATTATCCATTCCCTGGTAGAGTTTTTTGACAGATCAGTTGTGGCCCAGATGGGGCTTCCCGATATGCGGGTTCCCATTTCATACGCCCTTCATTATCCGGAGAGGGCGCCACTTCCCTTCCCATCGCTCTCCCTGGAAGAGATTGGAACATTGACATTTGAACGGGTTGATCTTCCCGCATTCCCCCTCCTCGGCTGCGCGCGGGAAGCGCTTAAAACAGGTGGGACCCTCCCCTCCGTATTAAACGCGGCCAACGAAGTGGCCGTTACAGCGTTTCTAAACGGGCGCATCGGCTTCCATAAGATTCACCCCATTGTCAGAGAAACCATGGATGCCCACACACTCTCAATGGTCAACACGCTCGATGAAGTGATATCCGCCGATCATTGGGCCAGAATTTACGCAGAGCAGCGGGCACGGAAATTCGCTGCTTAACATTTAAGGAGAATGGTTATATATGGCTTCCGTTATTACATTTCTGATCGTATTGGGGGTTTTGGTTTTTGTCCATGAGTTTGGCCATTATATTGTGGCCCGGTATTGCGGTGTTCAGGTCCAAACGTTCTCTTTGGGATTTGGCCCAAAGATTCTATCGAAAAAATGGGGGGAGACGGAATACTGTATCTCCGTCGTTCCTCTGGGCGGATATGTCCGCCTTTTGGGAGACGACCCAAAAGATGAAGTCCCGCCGGAGATGAGGAGCCAATCCTTTTTGGCCCAAAATCTAAAGAAAAAGGCCGCGATTGTCTTGGCAGGACCGCTGTTTAATCTGCTGCTTGCCTTAATCATCTTTATTGGCGTCTTTCTAACAGGGGTGCCATCGCTCACATCCGATGTGGGAGAAGTCCAGTCGGACTCGGCCGCATCCCAGGGGGGACTCAAAGGAGGCGATCGGGTCGTCGCGATTGAGGGAGAGGCCATTTCCCTATGGGAAGAGATTAGAGAGACGCTTCAGAAACATGGTGGAAAAGCGCTTCACGTTGTTGTCGATCGCGCCGGTCGTCGGGTGAATCTTACCATCACGCCTACCCAAAAAGAGATCAAGGATGTTTTCGGAGATGAGCGCCCCCTTTGGGTAATCGGCATTCTTCCAAAAGGAACACACATTATCAAACGGTATGATCCTCTCACCGCCACCATCATGGGTGTCGAGCGGACGGTGGATATGACCATGGTAAACCTCGTCGGGATATTTAAGCTCATTGCGGGAAAAATCTCATCCGACAACATCGGCGGCCCCATCCTGATCGCGCAGATGGCCGGAAAGCAGGCCGAAGAAGGGATGTTAAATGTGCTCCTTTTTATCGCCCTTCTTAGCATCAATTTAGGAATTATTAATCTCCTGCCGATTCCTATTCTCGACGGCGGCCATCTCTTTCTTTTTATCATTGAAGCAGTGATCGGCCACCCGATCAGCGTGAAAAAGAAAGAGATGGCGCAGCAGGTGGGTCTCTTTTTTATTATCTCACTGATGGTCTTTGCATTTTACAACGATATTATGCGTTTCTTCGTAAAACAGGGATAGAAACGCGGCAAAAACAGACAGCCAAAGAAGATGATGATCACTCGCAGAAAGACGAGACAGATATCGGTTGGATCGGTCAAGATCGGCGGTGACGCGCCGGTGATCGTTCAATCGATGACGACGACTGACACGCGTGATGTAGCCGCAACGGTCGCCGAGATCAAGCGCCTCGAGACGGCAGGCTGTGAAATCATTCGCGTCGCCGTACCCGACACCGAATCGGCCGAGGCCATCCCCGCCATTCGATCTCAAATCCATATCCCGCTGATTGCCGACGTTCACTTTGACTATCACCTGGCCCTGATGGCCCTCAAAGCGGGCGTGGCGTGTCTTAGGCTTAATCCGGGCAACATCGGATCGCGCGCACGGGTCGAACGGGTCGTTAAAGAGGCCCAACATCGCGGTGTGCCGATTCGGATTGGCGTCAATGCCGGTTCGCTCGAGCGGGAACTTTTGGAACGGTACGGCTATCCCACGGCCGAGGCGATGGTGGAATCGGCCATGCGACATATCGATATCTTAGAATCGCTCGGCTTTTACGATACGAAGGTCTCGCTCAAGGCCTCGCATGTGGGGCTGGCAGTTTCGGCCTATCGGCTTTTCTCTCAACAATCGGATTATCCGCTCCATCTTGGCATCACGGAGGCGGGCACGGTTGCCACAGGGTCGGTCAAGTCGGCCGTCGGGCTTGGTATCCTCCTCTCCGAGGGGATCGGCGATACGATTCGGATTTCGCTTGCCGCCGATCCGGTAGAAGAGGTGCGGGTCGGCTACGAAATTTTAAAATCGCTCAACATCCGAAGTCGTGGAATCAATGTGATCGCCTGCCCCACCTGTGGCCGATTAGAGATTGATGTCTTTAAACTCGCCGCCAATATCGAGGCAAAATTAGGCCATGTCACGGAACCGATTAACATCTCGATTCTTGGCTGCGTGGTCAATGGCATCGGAGAGGGGAAGGAGGCCGATATCGGCATCGCGGGGGGACGGGGCGTTGGGCTTCTCTTCCGTCATGGCGAGATTATCCGGAAAGTCCCTTCCGAAGAACTCGAGTCGGTCCTGATGGAGGAGGTCGAACAACTATTGAAAGAGCGTAGAGAAAAAAATGCGGCAATCCCATCTTCTGCTTCCCACCCTGCGTAACGATCCGGCCGAGGCGGAAATTATCAGCTTCCGACTGATGATGCGGGCAGGCCTGATTAGGAAGCTCTCCCCCGGCATCTACAACTATCTTCCGGTCGCCCTACGGGCTCTCTGTAAAATTAAAACAATCGTCCGCGAGGAGATGAACGGGGCGGGCGCCCAGGAACTTTTGCTTCCCGCGCTCCAGCCTGCCGAACTATGGGAGGAGACCGGCCGATGGAAACAATATGGCAGGGAATTGATCCGGCTTTCCGATCGCCATGACCGCGATTTCTGTTTGGGCCCCACGCATGAAGAGGTGATCACCGATCTTGTTCGTCGCGAGGTCAAATCGTACCGCCAGCTCCCGCTTACTCTCTACCAGATTCAAACCAAGTTCCGAGATGAAATCCGACCCCGGTTCGGTCTGATGCGGGGACGGGAGTTCATCATGAAAGATGCCTACAGTTTCGATATCGACATGGCCGGCGCCATGGAAAACTATCGAAAGATGTATGACGCCTACCACCGCATTTTTAAACGCCTCGGCCTCTCCTTCCGGGCCGTCGAGGCCGACACCGGACTCATCGGAGGATCCTCCTCCCACGAGTTTATGGTACTCGCTCAAACAGGGGAAGAGGGGATTGCATTCTGTCCGTCGTGCAACTATGCCGCCAACGTGGAGCGTGCCGAGGCCAAGGGCCTGCCGCCGGTCGTAAGCCAGGGAAAACCCTTAGAGGAGAAACCTTTAGAGAAGGTGATCACCCCCGGAAAGAAATCGGTCGAAGAGGTCAGCGCGTTTTTAGCGGTCTCCCCGCAGCAATTAGTTAAAACCCTTATTTTCATGGCCGATGGCAAGCCTGTCGCCGTCCTGATTCGGGGCGATCATCAGGTCAACGAGATCAAACTCAAGCGGCTTCTTTCGGCCACCGAGCTGATCTTGGCCGATACAAAAACAGTGGAGGGCTTAACGGGAGGCCCCTCTGGTTTCTCTGGGCCGATCGGTCTTAAAGGGGTTGATCTCATCGGCGATCTTTCCGTGAAAGAGATGTCCGATTGCGTGATCGGCGCAAACGGGAAAGACGCCCATTATATTCACGCCAGACCGGTGCGGGATTTCTTCGTAGGGCGATTTTCCGATTTAAGAGACGTGGTGGTCGGCGATCCCTGTCCTAAATGCAATGCGTCCCTCGCCATTGACCGCGGCATCGAGGTGGGCCATGTCTTTATGCTCGGCACGAAATACAGCGAGGCGATGCGCGCGACCTACTTGGATCCAGAGGGAAAAGAGCGGCTCATGGTGATGGGCTGCTATGGAATCGGCGTCTCCCGGATGATGGCCGCTGCGATTGAACAGCACCATGACGAACATGGCATTATCTGGCCCGAAACCATTGCCCCTTTTATGGTTCATATTATCCCCGTACAGGATCAATCCGAGGCGGTTATGAAGGCGGCGGAAGCGATCTATGCCACACTATCGCAGCATCGGATCGAAACCCTTTTGGATGATCGGAGAGAGCGTGCGGGCGTAAAATTTAATGACGCCGATCTTCTGGGTCTCCCTTATCAAATCATCATTGGAGAGAAAAACCTAAAGGAAGGTCTCATTGAGATCAAGCATCGCCGCAACCACCAGAAAGAGCGGATCCAAACAGACCATATCATAAGTTATTTATCTCAACTAAAACCTTATGTTATAAATATAATTAATTAATT
>CAYJWQ010000064.1:0-9746 GCA_964373895.1 uncultured Nitrospirota bacterium | reverse complement strand
GGGTTTATAAGTACTGTGCCGATCCGATAATCCCAGAGCCCTCCTTTCCAATAAAGGACCTCCTACCGGCCAATAGGCACATTTTTACTTTGGTAAAATAGGACATTATCATCTTGGTATGACAGCCCTTTCTTATATGAAAATCCAAGCCGCCCGCTCACGCATCTCCCAGATTGTTTATAGGGAGGCTTGGGGGGGACTTGAAAATTCCCTGTAAATCACTAAGATAGGGGAAACATCTGTGAGGAGGAGACACATGAACATCAAATTTGAAAAACGACACGGCGCCATTTACCCCGCATATTGTCACGTTGGGGAGTATGCCATTGCCCTAAACCCTGAAATGATTCAATTACTGAAAAGCTTAACGACCCTTGATACAACCCCTTTTTATGCAACGCTGGTTCAGACGATCGGATCGAACCGGTATCTTAAAGAAATGGTGCAAGAGGGTATCGCAACGGGTGGGGATCCGAATGCCATGGCGAAACAATTAAAAAAAGAGATTCAATCGCTGTAAGATGGACACCTTCGATTTAGAAAAAGAAGAGCGCGGCATTGCGGTTTATGATCCCCTGCAACGCTATCTGGTGGAGGTGCGCAAATATCCCTTCTTAAGCAAAGAGGAAGAGCATCGCCTTGCGGTTCAGTTTAAAGAAGAGGGCGACATGCAAGCGGTCACCCAGATTGTCCTCTCCCACCTTCGTCTGGCCGTCTCGATTGCGATGGAATACAAAAACCTCCCCTTTGATATCATGGACTTAATTCAAGAAGGGAACATCGGCCTGATGCAAGGAATCAAAAAATTTGATCCATATAAAAATATACGGGTTGCGACCTATGTCGCCTGGTGGATTCGGGCCTATATCTTAAAATATATTTTGCATAACTGGCGGCTGGTGAAAATCGGGACCACAGAGGGAGAGCGCAAGCTGTTCTTTCAACTCTCTAAGGAGAGGGAACGTCTGGAGAAATTAGGGTTTGAGGCCGGAACGAAACTCCTGGCCGATCGCCTCCATGTGAAGGAAAAAGAGGTCGTTGCGATGCAGCAACGCCTGGGCGGGTGGGAACTCTCCCTCGATCAGCCGGTCGGCCCGGACTCGGATGAGACGATCGCAAACATCCTCCCCCATGGAGAGGAGGGGATCGAGGAGAAACTCGCGGATGATCAGTTCAGGAGGCTTTTTCAAAAAAGGCTAAAGGCGTTCTCAAAAACGCTGAAGCCGAGGGAGGTCGAAATCTTGACAGAACGCATCCTATCGGAGACGCCAAAGACATTGGAGGCGTTTGGAGAAAGATACCATATCTCAAAGGAGCGGGTCCGGCAGTTGGAAGGAAATATTATGAAAAAATTAAAGAAATATATGAAAGAGGAGATCAAAGATTTTAAGGATATTGGACCGGTGTAGCAGTAAGAAACGCCTCAATCCGCTCTGCGATCTTCTCTTTAACCAGGCGCATCTTCTCCGGATCAGTCACCTTTTGATGGTCCGGGCCGAGGACATAGAACACATCAACAATCTGGTCTAACTGGGTCGCAATTTTTGCCGAATGGACTGAAAGGCCGAGCATTAAAAGGGTCTTGGCAATCACATACAGAAGGCCGCGACGATCTCCCGCAAAAATATCGATAATGGTAAAGACGTGGGAGCTGTCGTTGTCTATCTCGATTTTCACCGGCGGGAGGGGAAGACGCCGCTCCTTTTGCTGTTGATACCGCTCTCCTTTCCGGAAAAGATCTTCGACCGTCTCTTTTGCGGTGAGGACATTTTGGGTATCCCGGGCGACATCGGCCATGCGATCTATCGGAACGGGGCCGGCATAATCGGGATCAATGACACAAAAGGCGTCCACGACCATTCCGTTTGCCTGGGTAAAGACGCGGGCCGACATAATCTGAAGCCCTTTGGCGGCGAGCACCCCGGTCATCTTTGCAAAAAGGCCCGGCTGATCCATCGTATAAAGGGTATATTCTGTCATCCCGGAATCGGAGAGGTATCGGCCCTCAATCCGGATTGGATCGATCAGGATGTGGAAGAGAGCGGCCAGATCAGCGACGATCTTCTCATAAGGGGTGAGCAGCAGGTAACGCGGTGTGAGGGCAGGCAGGACTTCATCAAGCCAGACCTGCGGGTACAATCCTTTCACCGCCTGACGCAATTTAGCAAGAATCTCCTCCACCTTCTTATGTTCCGGATCAGAAACCTCCCCCGCCAGAATGGTCAGTGCTTCTTCGTACAACTTAAAGAGCAACTCACCCTTCCATCCGCTCCATGTTCCCGGCCCGACCGCCCGGATATCGGCGCAGGTTAAGACAAAAAGCTTCTTTAAGGTTTCAGGTTTTGCCACTTCCTTGGCAAACTGAAGGAGGACCGGCTCGTTTGAGAAATCGCGATAAAGCGCCACCTCGGAAAAAATCAGATGCCGGCGGACCAGGAAAAGGAGGAGCGCCTGTTCGTCCTCGGTATATCCTAATTGTTTGGCAACCGCCTCGGCCCTGTTCGCGCCAATCTGGCAATGATCCCCTTCCTGGCCCTTTCCAATGTCATGCAGAAGAAGGGCAAGGTGCAGGATATCCTTGCGGTGGATCTCGGCGTACACCTGTCCAAGGATGCCCCGATCCTCCTTTAGGGCTTCGGCCTCTTCCACAGCCCGAAAGGTATGTTCATCCACGGTGTAGGCGTGAGACCGGCTCTCTTGCAGCAGCCGATGAATGTGTGAAAACCCTGGAATAATCTTCCACAGAACATGGGTCTGATGCATCACCCTCAAAACCCTGGCGATCCCGCCCGGTCTTGAAAGAATAAGGCGAAAGAGGACTGCCGACTCGGGCGAGAGGGGACGCTCTTTCGCCTTATTTTCCTGATCTGCCAACTGATGGAGCAGTTCTATAATCGGTCCTGATATCCTGGCCGAATGCCCCTGGGCCAACAGAAAGAGGCGCAGGACATTTTCGTCATTCGAAAAGAACGGATACGGGTTCCTGATCCGCATTGTAATCTCATCTCCCACCAGCTCAAGTTCAGGGGTCAGGCGCCGAGTTCTCCAGCGTCGCCCCCACCGTTGCCATCGGCTGACGGGGAAGGCATCCTGGATGAAATGCCTCGCGATCTCGGAAACCCCGCCGGTTAAGATGTAATATTGACGCATCAGATCGCGACGATGCCCATAATGGAACACGGGGGCCATCTCCTCTTGCAATTCGACGGTTAAGTGATCCGAGGCCTTTCCATCATGAAAATGGAGCTGATTTCTGATCCGCCAGAGAAAGTCCTGGGCGGTGGATAGCGTGGCGCGTTCCCTGTCGGAGAGGAGTCCCCATTGGTGAAGATGGGGGAGGCTGCCGGTTTGGTATCGGACAAGGGCAGCCCACTTCAGATAGTGCAGATCGCGCAATCCGCCGGGGCTCTGCTTAATATTCGGTTCAAGAAGGTACGGGGTTGAGCCATACTCCTGATAGCCTTTCTCTCTCCCCGCATTCAGTTGCGTTAAGAAAGTCTTGACGTCCTTTTCGACCACCTTGCTCAAAAAACGCCCGCGATAGCGATGAAAGAGGTTTCTATCTCCTGTAAGCAATCGAGCGTCCAAGAGAGAGGTGGCAATAAGAGAATCTTGTCGGGCCAGCGCGATGCACTCTTCTACGTTGCGAACACTGTGACCGACTTTATATCCCAAATCCCACAAAAGGCGGATCAGCTCCGAGGAAAACGATTTTGCCTCCTGATTATGGCCTTCCGGGAAGAGAAACATTAAATCAATATCCGACCAGGGGGAAAGTTCCCGCCGGCCATATCCACCAATCGCCACCAGCGCCCCCCCCCACTCTTGCGCCAGAACCGGATCGACCGATTGGATCGCCCGCATCAAAAGTTGATCGGCCAGATCAGAAAGCGCCTCCACCACCTGGCGCCCGCTTCCCCCTTGTTCATGATAGAGGCGGATCTCTTTCTCCTTTTGGGAAAGGTAGGTTTTAAGTTCGGCAAGGACCGATGACGACGCCATAAAAGTCCAACGATAAAAATTAACTTATCTCAATCTAAATGCTGCGACTTTTAAACCATGACCGCGGCCATCATGTAGATAACGGCAATCAAGGCGATCGACATCACCAGACACAATTTCCACATCGCACGAATCCAGTCCCAGGGGGTGAAGTTGGGATCGACATGCCGGAGGATATAAGCAAAGGCGACCACCGACTGGGCGGATCCGATATGGGTCAGTGACCCTCCTACCGTATAACCGGCAATCTGGGCCGCGGCAAAGAGGAACATGTCCGGCATCCCATCAATGGCCCTGGAGGCAAAGTCGGCCACCACATTATTGTCCAGCATGGCGGATAGGATGTTCGTGCCGACAAACTGGATGACCGCCACATGGCCGCGCCCGATGCGTAAGACGGCCTCTTCGATGATCTCTTTCATCTGATCAAAGAAACCGATCGCCGTCAGCATCGTGATGGAGAGAAAGAGGGGAAAGAGGAAGAGATATTCTTTGTACTCTTCCGCCGCCTCATGAAGGGCGAGACTACGCATCTTGGGATGGGACGCGATTCCCCAAAAGGCGCAGGAAAACGCAACGAAGGAGGAATAGAAAAGAGGAACATCATGATCCGTGGCATGCCACAGAAGAAGCCCGATAAAAGGGAGAAAGGCGAGCATCCCCCACTTTTGCGCTATCTTTCTCTCAATACGAACCGCGTCGAGGAGACGGTGAATCTCACCGCTAAGCGCGGGGTCCCGATAATGGGCGGAAACAGGCTCCACATACTCTCTGCCCAGATAGGCCTCAATAAATGGGGCGGCGCTCTTTTTATTAATATCGGACTCCATCTCTCTAATTTCCCCATAACGTTTCACCTGTAAAAAACGGACATCCGCAATCCGCTGCTCCAGAATATCGAGCTTCGCAATAGGAATCGTGGCCCCGCGCAACCGGCGATAGAGAAACAGGACAACAATGACGAAGGTCACCACCGCCATCGGCATCGCATATTGAAGGAAAAAAATATCGGAAAGCCCCAGATTCGATTTCATAATCAGGTTAGGCGGTTCTCCATACGCCAGCCACATTCCACAGACGGTGGTGATCACAACCGATGATGCGATCATAAACTCGATATTTTGCCGTTTTATCCTGGCCACCACCAGAATAACCATCAGGATACGAATCAAAAGGCCGATCATCGAGACGCCATCTAAAATTCCCGATGCGAGTGAAACCAGTCCCATAATGACCAGGATCGTTGTGAAGAGGCGTCCTTTGAATGCGTTTAACAAATAGATGCTGATCGTCTCGAGAAGCCGCGTTTGCGAGATCACGCTGACAAAGAGGGTCAGCCCAAGGATAAAGAGCATGGTATCGGCATGGACCAACTTTTCTAATCCATGAAGCGAAAAGAGATTGGACTGAACCGCCTCCCAAAGGGCAGCGCCTCCTCTTTGAGCCATCTCTTGCCGCAGGTGAGATGTTGGCCACCAAATGGGAAAGAAGGTGGCAGAGATGACTATGATCGCGCCATAGGTGATGGCATTCTTATCAATTCGATACCGGATAGATCCGAAGACAAAGAGGGCGATGACAGTCAAGGAAACTTCCAATCCGACCCAATTAGGGTGGACAGGGCTGTTTCCTGTGAGCGCCACGATCAGGAGCGACAGGGCGACACAAACGGCAAAAAACCATTTGGAGGGAATTTCAACAGGATCGGTTGAAAAATCTATAGGACCGCGCATAATTAAAGAGACATAAATCTATATCTGTCATCGCGAGCGAAGCGTGGCGATCTCACGAAAATAATTGACTTATGTCCTGCCACTTAGAATTCTCACGTTCAATCAATTCAACTTTCTTCTTGCGTGATCCTTATCTTAATCTGTTTTTCTCGAATTTGTGACTCGATACTTTGAAGTAAAGGACCCCCCGGTTCCATGTTTGTGTTCCCAAATACGACGCTCAAGATCATTGGCAACCCCCGTATAGAGAACGGTATTGTTTTCGTTGGTCAAGATGTAAACAGCGTAAGTTTTTTCCATAGGACCGACAGGAGATTGCCACGCCGCTCCTCCTCGCAATGACAAAATTAATGTCCCGATATTTATGCGCGGCTATATAACACGAAAAAAAGGGGACAGTTGAATAATCCACCTGTCCCCCAGTCACCCCAACTTTCTTGCCAACCTTCTTGAAAACTCTAAAGCGCAGTCTCGCCTGTCTCGCCTGTCCGAATGCGAACGACCTCGGAAAGTGTGGTTACAAATATCTTTCCATCCCCGATACTGCCGGTCTTGGCAGCGGCCATCATCGTTGCGACGACCTTGTCTTCGTCCTTATCGGCCACCACCACCTCAATCTTCACCTTGGGGACAAACTCAATGGTATATTCCGCCCCCCGGTATTGCTCCTTATGCCCCTTTTGCCGGCCAAAACCTTTCACCTCGGAGATAGTCATGCCATGGACACCAATATCGGAGAGGGCCTTTTTAACATCTTCCAGCTTAAAGGGTTTCACCACTGCCTCGATCTTTTTCATGGTTGCCTCCTCAATATTAGGTTTTTATTTTCCGGCTCGCGTCGACGAAGCGACCCCGCTGGAGATAGAACTTACCGCGAAATCGGGATAGGCCGCGTTGCCATGCTCCCCGATATCCAGCCCTTCCAGCTCTTCTTGTTCGCTGACCCGAAGACCAAACAGAGCTTTAATAATTAACCACGCGACGCAGGAGATGGCGAATACGAAGACCCCAACGGCAGCAATGCCGGTCAATTGGGCCATCAGAAGCGTGGTGCCTCCGCCGTAAAAGAGGCCATTTCCCGTCGTGTTGGGAATCAGACTGCCGTTGGCAAACAGGCCGACGGCCGCCGTACCCCATACCCCACAGACTAAGTGCACCGAAATAGCCCCCACCGGATCATCTATGTTCGCTTTGTCAAATCCGATCACGGCGAATACCACGATTATACCCGCGATTAAGCCGATCATAAAGGAGCTTTCCACCGAGACAAATGCGCACGGCGCGGTAATGGCCACCAATCCGGCCAAAAGGCCGTTGATGCCCATTCCCAGATCGGGCTTTCCCATCACAGCCCATGAGGTGAAGGTGGCCGCCAAAAGACCGGCCGCCGCTGCCGTATTGGTCGTCACCACAATCCGGGCCATATCCCCAACAGCCGCCGCCATCGTGCTACCGGGGTTAAACCCAAACCACCCTAACCAAAGGACCATCGCCCCAATCGTAGCAGATGTCATATTATGACCCGGAATGGCCTGCGCCTTCCCATCCTTGTATTTTCCAATGCGTGGGCCAAGCAGCCATGCCCCGGCCAATGCCGCCCACCCTCCCACCGAGTGCACCACAGTGGAACCGGCAAAATCCCACATGCCACTCTTGGCGAGCCAGCCGCCGCCCCAAATCCAGTGTCCTACCACCGGATAGATAAAACCGACCAACACAAAGGAGAAGATAATAAACGAGATATACTTGATCCGTTCCGCCACGGCGCCGGAGACAATGGTCGCCGCCGTTCCCGCAAAGACCAGTTGGAAGAAGAATTTGGCCAACAGCGGTACGGTCGTCCAGGAAATGGCGGAGTAGACCCCTTTGTAGGCATCTCCTGTCATCGGGGAATTATCCTCACCCCCGATAAAGAAAATCCCCTGCATCCCCATAAAGCCGGTCCCATCGCCAAACATCAATCCCCAACCCATGACCCAGAAAGAGATAGAGGAGACGGCAAAAACGACAAAATTCTTGGAGAGGATATTCACGGCGTTTTTGGATCGGCAGAACCCCGACTCCACCATGGCAAAGCCCAGATTCATAAAGAAGACCAGCATGGCGGTGACGAGTACCCAGATGGTATCGGCCATCACTTTATATTCGTTGGGTCCTGCCGGCGCAGCTTCTGCCGGAGGTCCCTCGGCCGCTGCTGGCGGGGCCTCCGCAGGGGCCATCTCCATGGCAGCAGGAGGCGCCAGGGCGGGCGGGGCATCTTGCGCCCACGAGGGAGAAGCGATCATCCACGCAGGAAGCAGAACGGCAAGCATTAGGAAAGATTCCACCTTTTTCATTGTGATCATACGCGCCTCCTAAAAATAAGTGAATAAGGAGGCGGGGCCCTCCGCCTCCTTATAAGGTAGAAACCACGAACCGTTGGATCTAAAACATGTAGACAAACCCGGCCGTCACACGGTCTTGGCTATCAACGGCCGTTCCTTTATCGAAAAAGATCTTTTGGTCGGCCATGTCACGACGATATTCCACACGGGTTAGGAGGTCTTTCCCCACCTTATGTTCCACCGTCAAGGTTAACTCCTGAACGCTGTTTTTCGTAAAGGCCACGCCGTTGTTATCTGTCGAGCCGAAGATAAACCCATCGTCATCGTCCACATCTTCATAGCGGATGGCCAAGGCACACGGTTCCATTGACCACTTCGCATAGGCCGCATAGCCGCTCCATTTGGTCGTGCCGCCTGCCGTCTTATCCTGCTCGCCCTTATTATAATCCAGCATAAAGGACAGCGTATCACTCGGATTAAACCCGACGATCAGTTCAGAGACCTGCCGCTCTTTAAATCCTGTCCCCTCTTCCGGCCCAATCCAGTTAAACCAGACAGGAATCGCCTTGATTCCGGTAAACCCGACCTGCAGGCCGTATGTCTTTGAGTTATCTGTCTCAAAGACATTATTCCAGCCGTTGTACATAAAACCATTCACGGAGAGCGTGTCGGACAAGGAGGTATTCACCCGTACTCCGCCATGATAATACGGAATGGCGCCGGCAAAGAGGATGCCTCTGGAGTAGTTCCAGTTGTCCTTCGTCTCAATCACTTCGGCCCCCATGTGGGTGACAAATTTCCCCACGTCCACCGTGAGTTTTCCAGGTGTTCCCCACGTAATATACGCCTGTTGGATATTTTTAAAGGTTGACTCAGCCGTTGCACTCGGACAAGTCGCCGCCCCGCAATGGACGAAGTCGGTTGTCGGCCCGAAGTCTAAATCGACCCGGAACCCGGCTCCACCTTCAGGCGCCTTACTAAAAACAATTTCGGCAAGATTAAGGCTGGTCGCATTGCTGGCAGAATCGAAATTGCTTACCGCGGCCGGTCCATTTCCCCGAATATTCGGCGTATTTAAATTGTAGCTATAATAGACGTCCACAAATCCGCTGATCTGCACGGACGATTTTCCCTCCTCCGCATACGCGCTCCCCATGGTCAGGATGAACATCGCAAATGCCAAACCGATTATTTTTTTCATCGTTATTCGTGCCTCCTCCGTTTGGTTTTTGGCCACAAAAAAGCGCCGCACGGGTTCCTTCTCCGCGCAACGCCTCCACCTCTTTCCCATCTCTTTCCCATCTCTTTCATTGATCGATCTATTTAGATTGCCCAACGAATCGCGTCCCATCTTCCAGATCTTTATGCTCGATACAATACCACCCTTAGATATACCCTATTTCTATCCTAACTGTGATTCTGATCGCCCAGCATCAAGCTTGACGCGTACATCTACTCCTTTCTTATACACTTTGCAAGTTTTTTTTAAAAAGATAGAAACTGGTTCTGCTATCTTAATATCCTCCCCTTGCGGGAAGGGATGAAGGGGCGGGGAAACCAGGCTGGTGATCTTTCACCCTCTCCCTAACCCTCTCCCATCAAGGGAGAGGGAACAATTAGACGCTGTGTCTAAAAGATATACGTTTTTTGGGTAGATAATATACCGTAGCGAAGCGACTCAACGCGC
>CAYJWQ010000063.1:0-9895 GCA_964373895.1 uncultured Nitrospirota bacterium | reverse complement strand
CCGGACCCGTTCCCTCACCGGGCAGTGCTGTAATCGTGTACTTTGCCATAGCTTAATCTCCTTGTTTGTTATTGAAAATAAAAAAAGCCAACCCATCCCTTTGAGTTGGCCTACAGTCTAACCAATCCACTCCCGCGGATTCTTCAGGCTATCTTCCCTTATAGGTCATTAGAACCCACTGGGATATTTCTCGTCAAGAAGATTTTTTTTCCAAACTCTCCTTCATGGTAAAGATGATAACGCGCTCTCCTGTTTTCGTGCTGATATCGGTATGGAGACTGATTACTTTGCACGATGTAATTTCTTCAATGAGGGCGGTCAGCAAACCACGTCCTTGCTCCAGCAGGTTAGAGCGCATCTTTTTGATGAGATCGGTCCCTTGAGTGTTTTTGGCAAGCTGCTGCTCGGCTTGCGTGAGCACGCCCTTCAAACGAATCAAAACCATATCGTCAATAATATAGGTTCTACATTCAATGGGGCCCCGGCCCAAGTATTCTTTTTCAAACTGGATCAAGCCGTTGCTGATCTCGGCCTCCACCTGTCCTTTTGTCTTTCTCATTATCCTTAAGTTGTTGTTATGGTATTGATTTTAATTGCTGTGTGCTTACTAAGTCGTACAAAGCCACGTATCCGTTATGTTGAAATGGGGTTGCGATGTTTCCTGGTTTTATCTCCATGTCTATTTATCCATTGATTGTGCAAGTTCAGCGCTTCTCCCATCTCGGCGATGGTCATTGTCTACTCCTCCTTAAGCCTTGGCTTGATTGCCAAGTCTAACATATATATGAAAGTCATAATGACCGCACAACCTTAGGATATCAGCCTTCCGCCGTCAATCACAATCGTCGCGCCCGTCATAAAATCGGTTCCTTCAATCAGAAAGAGCGTTGCATTGACAATATCCTTCGGCGCACCCAGGCGTTTAAGCGGGGTGTGGCGGATAATCGCTTCTCTTTCTCCGTCATCAAAATTTTCTGGAAGGAGGATTGGGCCCGGCGCAATCGCGTTCACCTCAATTTTGGGCGCGAGCGAGCGGGCGAGGCCCTTCGTTAAGGCGATGACCCCCGCTTTTGAAATGCAGTACGGGAGATAGTTGATATACGGCCGGATGCCAGACCAATCGGCAATATTGATGATTTTCCCTCCGTCCATCACCTTTGCAGCCGCCTGGGCCAGGAAAAAGGGGCCCTTTAAGTTGGTATCAAGCGTGGCATCCCATGCCTTTTCCGTCACCTGAAAGAGAGGGGTTTTAAAAAAAACTGCCGCGTTGTTGATCAACACATCCAGGCATCCATAGGCGTCGCGCGCCTTCTGAACAATTTTTTCGCAATCGCGCGGCCTGGCAATATCCCCAGAGACCAAAAAAACCGTTCCGCCCTTTTTCTCAATCTCTTTGGCAACTTGCCGCGCCTGAACGCCGGATTTATGGTAATGGATAATCACATGGGCCCCCCGACTGGCAAGAGAAAGCGCAATTTCACGTCCAATCCGCCGGCCCGATCCGGTAATAAGGATCGCGCTCCCTTCCAGTTTCATCTCCCCCTCCCCAGCCACATTTCCGCCATCGTATTATGAGAAAAGAATAAAGATCAAGTTTGATTTGAGAAAACCGCTTCTGCTAAGATGGCCTCCCTTAAAAATATGGAACGGCGATGTCGGAGAAACGGGATGTGTTGGTATTGATGAGCGGCGGCATAGACAGCGCTACTCTCGTCTGGGAGTTCTCAACGCAATTTCATCGTGTCATCCCCCTCTATGTCCGATTTGGCTTTACCTGGGAGAAGGCAGAAATTTATTGGTTGCGCCGATATTTAAGAAAACTGGCCAGTCGATCCATCGCCCCGCTTAAGATCATTGCGATGCCGGTAGGCGACGTGTACCCCCCGCACTGGAGCATGACGGGCAAGGAGACGCCCGGATTTGATACCGATGATGATGCCGTCTATCTTCCTGGGCGAAATATTCTTCTCCTTTCAAAGGCGGCAGTACATGCCTCCTTGCAGGGTGTCAGCCTGATCGCATCCGGAATATTGAAGGGCAATCCATTTCCGGACAGCACCCCCCATTTTTTACGGACGCTGGAGATTGCCTTCTCGGAAGGGTTGAGAACTCCGCTGACAATCTTGACGCCTTATATCACGCTCACGAAGAAGGACGTGCTGGGTCGGGGACGGTCTCTCCCGCTTCACCTTACCTTTTCTTGCATCGCCCCAAAGGGGCACACCCACTGTGGAGGATGCAATAAATGCGCTGAGCGAATGCGGGCCTTTCAGTCCGTCCGCCTTCCCGACCTCACCCGATACCAAGTTAACAAGAACGGGACGCGAAAATTGAATATGGCTTCAAAAAATAACAATGAGAAATAAGGAGACAGAATCATGAAACTCATTTTAAAAAAAGAGGTTGAGCATTTAGGACGGATGGGGGATTTGATTGATGTGGCCGACGGTTATGCCAGGAATTATCTCCTGCCAAGGGGAATGGGGATTACCGCCACCACTAAAAACATGAAGGAGCTGGAGCATGAGAAGCGGATCATCGCCGAACAGATAAAAAAGGAAAGGACCCTCGCCGAGGGCCTGGCCCGGCAGATTGGCGCGCTGGACATACGTATTCCCGTTCAGGCGGGGGAAGAGGGGAAACTGTTCGGGTCGGTCTCTTCCAAAGACATTGCGGAGGCCATCGCCTCTTGCGGAACGGAGATGGACAAGCGGAACATTTTACTGGAGAAGCCAATCAAGGAGCTCGGAATTTTCCAAGTGCCGGTGAGGGTCTATCATGATGTCACCGCACAGGTCAAAGTCTCGGTCGTTAAGGCCGACGCCTAACGCATCGCTTTTTTAAAGGCCGAAAAAGCGGCCGTCACTGTTGTTTCAATATCGGCGGCGGCATGGGCCGTGGAAAGGAAAAAGGCCTCAAATTGGGAAGGAGGGAGATAAACCCCCTTCTCTAATAGAGCGGCATGGAACTTCGCAAACTGTCCACAGTCTGATTTTAAGGCATCCTCGTAATTAAGCACTTTATTTTTATTGAAAAAGAGCGTCATCTGTGAGCCCACCCGGTTTATCTGAATCGGGACATGCGCCTTGCGTGCGGCATCGTTCAGCCCCTCGGCCAGCATCGCAGAACGGGCTTCCAATAGATCGTAGATCGCAGTATCTCGTATCAGTGAAAGGGTTGCAATCCCGGCGGCCATGGCAAGCGGATTTCCCGAAAGGGTCCCAGCCTGATAGACAGGGCCTATCGGCGCAACCATCTCCATGATCTCCTTTTTTCCTCCATAAGCGCCAACCGGCAAGCCTCCCCCGATAATCTTTCCAAGGCAGGTCAGATCGGGGCGAATCCCGTAGCGCATCTGCGCCCCCCCCTCGGAGATACGAAAACCGCTCATCACCTCATCAAAGATCAGGACCGTGCCAAACGGCCGGGTCAACTCGCGCAGTCCGGCCAGAAAACCATCTTCCGGTATAATCGTCCCCATATTTCCTGGAACCGGTTCCACGATCAGACAGGCGATCTTGTTCCCCTCCTGTTCCATCACTTTTTGAACCGCTTTTAAATGGTTAAACGGCAGGATAATGGTATCGCGCGCAAGATCGGGAGGGACACCCGGAGAGTCCGGAATGCCCAATGTGGTCGCCCCGGAACCGGCCTTTACAAGAAGGGAATCGGCATGACCGTGATAACACCCCGCAAACTTGATAATTTTGTTGCGTCGGGTGTAGGCGCGGGCAAGCCGGATGGCGCTCATCGTCGCCTCCGTCCCGGAATTGACAAACCGGATGCGTTCCATGAGAGGAAATTTCTTCTGAATCAATTGGGCCAGACGTGTCTCCTGTTGTGTCGGCGCCCCGAAACTTACGCCCGCCTCCGCGGCTTTTTTAATCGCCTCAATCACCTTCGGGTGGGCATGGCCGACAATCATCGGCCCCCAGGAGAGGACATAATCAATAAAACGGTTTCCATCCACATCAAAAATCCTGCTTCCTTTCGCCCTCTTAATAAAGAGGGGATGACCGCCCACCGCCTTAAACGCCCGCACCGGAGAATTAACCCCTCCAGGAATAAAATTCTGGGCCTCAATAAATAACGCCTCTGATTTTTCACGTTTCATGGTCCACCTCATCGCACATAATCTCTATGCAGCTTCGTGCATCCTACGAAAAAAGCAAAAAACAAGTCAAGCAAATGCAACGAGGAGACTCATTTGACATTACCCGAATCCGCATCTATGATCCCTCCGGGCTATACGCAAGGCTAATCGATGCAACATCATAACCCTTCCGGAGAATACCCTCTCTATGCCATTGAAGTGGTCCGGGACTACGCTTCATTCTTACACCTTGAAACAGAATGGAACCATCTGTTGGAAGAGAGCCACGATGATTGTATCTTCCTTCGACATGAATGGTTTCGACTCTTTTGGAGGCATTTCCTGGGTGAGCAGAACAAGGCGGCTATTTATACCGTCAGACAAAGGGAGGCCCTTGTTGCCGTGGCGCCTTGCTGGTCGGTCATGGGAAGTATCTCTGCTATGGTCAACGACCATTCCTGGAGATATGACTTCATCTACAAAGAAGAAGCGGGGCTGTCTGCCTTGTTGGATTATTGGATACGGCAAGCTCCCGCCGCCTCTTTTCAGTTTAACCTGATACCCGAAACGTCTCCCACCATTCAACTGATCCAAAAATGGGGGTCTCGCTTTTATTGGTATGCGTATCAAAGCTGTACCCCACCGTATCTTTCGATTCATGGAAGCTTGGGGAGATGGGGGAGCTGGGCAGGCTATTTCTCCAAACGAAGTGGCCACTTTAGGTCCAATATTAACAGGCGAGAGCGCCGACTTCAAGAGCAGGGGGCCCTTTCATTAGAAACGGTTGCTTCGTTGGACCACTTAGCTGACGCCCTCGATGACGGTTTCCGGATTGAAGCGATGGCCTGGAAGGGGGAAGCCGGATCGGCCATTGAAAAATCGGCCCAACTGGTCGCCTTCTATGCGGAACTTGCCGATGAAGCCGCGAAGAAAGGGTGGCTTCGTTTATATTTCCTGAAGCTGAATCAAAAACGGATCGCCTTCAACTACAGCCTGATCTATAAGAAGAAGTTGTATCTGATCAAACCTGGCTATGATCCCGCATACGCCAAGGATACGCCCGGCCATCTGCTGACCAAAAAGATTATTCAACAGGCATTTGAAGATCAATTGATAGAATATGATTTCCTGGCAAACCCCGAGCGATGGAAAATGGATTGGGCCGAAGGGGTTCGGCCTGATCTCTCTCTTCATATTTATAAAAAGGGGTTCTCCCCGGCCCTTCAGTTTTTTGTTAAATTCGGCTGGAAGAAGATCCTCAAGCGTTATGGGATAAGAAGGGGCCATGCATAAAACCTATGACATCCTCATCATCGGCGGCGGGATTATCGGAAGCAGTATTGCTTACGCCCTCTCTCAACGTACGCAAGGCGTCATTGGCGTGGTAGATGTCGATCTCACTGGGTATTGGGGATCCACGGAACGCAACGCCGGGGGGGTTCGCGCTACATGGGGGCAGCCGATCAATATTGACCTTTCAAGACAATCGATCGCCTTTTACGAAACTGTCGCCAACGAGGTCGGTTTTCACCAAAATGGCTATCTCTGGCTTTATAACGATGCGGCCTGGGACCTGGCGCAGACCCGGTTATCCCTCCAACAGGGCAAGGGGCTTCAAATCGAGATTTTAACGGTCGGTGAGATCAAAAACCGTTATCCATTTCTGGATCGGCTGGATGGGGTAATCGCCGCAACTTTTTCTCCCCGCGATGGGCTCATTAATTCAAACCTGCTAAAACGCTACTACCAAAACAGCGCTATGGCAAAAGGGGTGCTTTTCCATGACCAGATGGCCATCGAGGCAGTGACCGTCCAAGGGAGGTGGTGCCGCGAGGTCCGCTTGCGTGAGATGCGCGAAGCCCGGAAGGCAGAGCAATTCTTAAAGACATGGGATGTCCCAGAAGGAGAACCGGTTCTGGAGGTTAAGGTAGATATCCTGGTCAATGCCGGGGGCGCATGGGCGCCCCGTCTCGCCAGGTTATATGGAAAGGAGACCCCTTCAATCCCCATTCGGCGTCAGGTGGCCGTTGCCCATAGCCAGGAGGTGGATCTCACACCTTACGGAATGTTTGTGGACACCAGCGGCCTTTATTTTCACCCTGAAGGGGGAAATATCCTTTCCGGTTATTCCCCTTCTCTGGAGCAATCGGGATACCGGTTTGATTACGATGGATACGATTTCTTTTTGCAGGAAATCTGGCCGCGACTCTCCGCGCGGAGCAGCCACTTTGAAAAGTTAAAACAGGTGGGAGGGTGGGCCGGTCTTTACGAAGTCTCTCCCGACATGAGCGCCATCATCGGCAAGGTGGAGGGGCTGGACAACGTCTATGAGGCCCACGCCTTTTCAGGACGGGGCGTCATGCAGTCGTATGCCGCGGGAGAAGCCCTGGCGGAGTTGATCCTTCACGGCGAATATCAAACGCTTGATCTCACCCCTCTTTCAGGGGAAAGATTCACGAAGGGGCGGCTTGCCTCGGAAGGAATGCATATCTAACCATGCCGTTACTTTCCACGCCTGCCATTGTTCTTG
Source organism: uncultured Nitrospirota bacterium (assembly GCA_964373895.1). GTDB lineage: Bacteria > Nitrospirota > Nitrospiria > SBBL01 > SBBT01 > SBBT01. The sequence continues at coordinate 3,272 of CAYJWQ010000063.1, read as the reverse complement.
CCAGCATGAAATTAGGCGAAGCCGACAAGCTCGTCACTTTTTTCACGGAAAAAAAGGGGAGACTCAAAGGGGTCGCCCAGGGAGCCCGTCGAATGAAAAGCCGGTTTGGCGCGGCGCTTGAGCCCTTTAGTCATATCAACCTCATTCTCTTTGAGAAGGGAGGCGAAAAACTTTCCCGCGTCAACCAAACCGATATCATTCATTCGTTTCAGCCGCTTCGCGAAAATCTGGAAACGATCAGGCGGGCCTCTCACATGGTTCATCTCATTCAAAAGATAACACCGGAAGAGGAGCCAAATCGTTCTATGTATCAACTCCTGCACGAAGGGCTTACCTTCCTGGAACGTGGATTAAATCCTCCCCTCTCTTCTCTCCTTTTTACGATGAAACTCATCTATTACAGCGGTTATCAGCCAAGGTGGGATCACTGTTTAAAGTGTAAGGGCTTATTTTCCCAGGAGCGGACCTATTTCTCGGCCGCGGACGGAGGAACCCTCTGCGCAAAATGCGCCGATGGATCATCTCTTTCGATTTCCGCAGGAACGCTTGCCTTTCTAAAGGCCACCCAACAGATCAATTACAAGATTGCGCATCGCTTCAAACCAACGCTTACCATTTATCAGGAGATCGAAACCCTTTTTAGAAATCACCTCGCCCACACGACAGGGATTCCTTTGCCGAAATTCATGAGAGAAGACGTCGCCGAACCCATCCCCTTTGCTTGACAACACCTCCCCCCTTTGGCATTGAATAAAGCATCACTTGACATATCATATGATAAATTTTATTATGGCACAATCTTATCCAGAGGGTCTAAGAAATGGAAAAAAATCAAAATATTTCCGCACTCATCATAGAGCTTCGTAAGCGCCTTTCCATCAGCCAGGAAAAGCTTGCGGCCCGCCTGAAAGTCTCGCTTCCCACCATCAACCGATGGGAGAAGGGCAAGACGAGACTCAACACTTTAACCTTGCACGCCATAGAGAAATTCGTCAGAGAGTTAGGCCCGGAGTTTGCCGACCTCTACGATCGCCACTTCAAAACGGCAACCGAGGAAACCAACGCCAAGGAAAAACCGGACCGCAGCGCCGTCCTCGACACGAAATCGATGGAGAATCTTCTCTGGAAGGCGGCCTGCTCGATCCGGGGTGAAAAGGACGCTCCAAAATTCAAGGACTATATCCTGCCCCTGATTTTCATCAAGCGTTTGTCGGACGTTTTCGAGGATGAAATCGCGCGATTGACGGAAACCTACGGTGATGAACAGACCGCCCGCACGATATTGGAAGAAGACCACAGCTTGGTCCGCTTTTATATTCCGCCGGAGGCGACCTGGCCGATCGTAAGCCGTCGGCAGAAGTTTGATTGGCCGGAGGGGAAACGACCGAAGACCCTGGGCGAGCAGCTCACTCAAACCGTTCGGGCCATTGCAAAGGCCAATCCCACGCTTCAAGGCGTCATCGACATCGTGGACTATAACGAAGTCCGGAATGGCGAGCGTGAGATCAGCGATGAGGCCATCTCCCGCCTCATCGAGCTTCTGAGCGATCCCAAATATCGGCTCGGCCTCAACGACGTCGAACCGGACTTCCTCGGACGCGCCTACGAATATTTGCTTCGGAAATTTGCCGAGAGTCAGGGTCAAAGCGCCGGAGAATTTTTCACCCCCAAAGAGGTCGGCTGGCTGATGGCCTATCTCATGCAGGGAAAGCAAGGAGAAGAAGTTTACGACCCCTGTTGCGGCTCCGGCGGACTGCTGATCAAATGCGAGCTGGCCCTCAACGAACAAGAAAAGGAAATCGCCCGGCCGCTCAAGTTGTACGGGCAGGAATGGACCGGATCGTCTTTTGCCATCGCAAGAATGAACATGATACTGCACGACATGGAAGGCGAGGTTGTTCGCGGAAACACGATGACGAACCCGAAGTTTCTGGACGAACGGGCGCAGCATGCTGCGCCCCTACGGCAATTCGACATCGTCGTCACCAATCCGATGTGGAACCAGAAAAATTTCGATGAGACGACGTATGAGAACGATCCCTACGAGCGGTTCACAAGCCGTGGAGGATTCGCGCCGACCGCAAGCGCCGATTGGGCCTGGCTTCAGCATGTGCTGGCCTCTCTTAAAGATAACGGCCGGGCCGCTATGGTGATTGACACCGGTGCTGCAAGTCGGGGCAGTGGAAATCAAGGCGAAAACAAAGAAAAGGCGATCCGCCGGTGGTTCGTCGAGCAGGACGTGATTGAGGGGGTAATCCTTTTACCGGACAACCTTTTCTACAACGCCACCGCCGCAGGCATTATCATTGTCCTGAACCGAAAGAAGCCGGAGGAGCGAAACGGCAAGATCGTTCTGGTCAATGCGAGCGGCGAATTTCAGAAGGGGAGGCCGAAGAATTTCATCCCCGATGAATCCATCAAAAAAACCGCCGATGCCTTCCACGCCGGCAAGGACATCGAGCGATTCGTCAAGGTAGTCGCGACCGAAGAAGTCGCAAAGAACGACTACAACCTTTCACCCTCCCGCTACATCGAAACCGCCGCCGCAACCGAGCATCGGGATGTGCAGGTATTGCTGGATGAGCTAGCGAAACTGGATGTGGAGACCCAGCGGCTGGATGGGGAGCTTAAGGGAATTTTTGAAGAACTGGGTTACAAGAAGCAAACTGAAATCGGAGAGATTCCGGAGAGCTGGGAGGCGGTGAGAGTTGGTGAGTTAATGAAATTGTGTAGTGGAGCTAGTCGCCCAAGTGATCTTTCAACAGAGCGTAATGAAATGACACCATTTCCGGTATATGGCGGCAATGGTGTAATGGGATACAGCAGTCAGTATCTTACGACTTACGAATCAATTGTTGTCGGCAGAGTGGGAGCTTATTGTGGGAGCGTACATATATGCCCGCCTTATAGTTGGGTAACAGATAACGCCCTTTATCATCGCGAGTCGGTCAGTGAAAAAGCCTCCCTTCGATTTCTGGCTGAACTTCTTCGTTACCTAAGGCTTAACCGTTTACAACGAAAGGGCGCACAACCACTGGTTACCCAAGGCACAGTTCATAGCGTTCAGATCCCATTACCATCAAAAGCAGAGCAAGATGAGATCGCAAATATTGCGACGGTGATGGAGAAACGAATTGAAGCGGCGGAACAAAAACTGGGCAGCTTGAAACTTCTTTTCTCTTCCATGCTCCACCTGCTCATGACCGGTCAGGTGAGGGTGAAGAGCGAGATAAGGGTTGCAGGAGGGGTCACAATGGCAAAAGCGAATGCAA
>CAYJWQ010000062.1:0-9911 GCA_964373895.1 uncultured Nitrospirota bacterium | reverse complement strand
CGGTCGGAATCGAACCGACATGAGGCTTCCCTCGGCAGTTTTTGAGACTGCTGCGTCTACCGTTTCCGCCACGCGCCCAAGGGGTAGGTTGGGAAGAGACTACGCGATAATTTCGGTGCCAATTCCCTGATCGGTTAAGATTTCCAAGAGAAGGGCATGGGGAATTCGACCGTCAATGATGTGCACCTTACGAACCCCCCTCTCGACGGATGAAAGTGCCGCCGACACTTTAGGTAACATCCCCTCGTTGATGGTCCCTTTTTTGATGAGTCGCTGCGCTTCTTTCCTTGAAAGGGTTGGAATCAGCCTTCCTTTTGCGTCTAAAATGCCGGGGACATCCGTGATAATAATCAACTTCTCTGCGCCAACGGCTGAAGCGACCGTCCCTGCGACCATGTCGGCATTAATGTTGTAGCTATTCCCCTCATGATCCATTCCGATGGGAGAGATGACCGGAATAAACCGGGTTCCTTCCAATGTCTTTAATATCTGCGGATCGATTTCCTTGACATGGCCGACATGTCCCATCTCGTGTCCGGCCTCTGTCACCCTCTCAGCTTGAATCAACGCCCCATCTTTTCCGGACAATCCGACTCCCTTTCCCCCCTGTCGGTTAATCAGGGTGACAATCTCTTTGTTGAGGGATCCCGCCAGCACCATCTCGACGATTTCCATCGTTTCTGTGTCGGTGACCCGGATCCCTTTTATAAATTTCGGCTCTTTCCCAAGTTTTTTCATCATCTGGGATATTTGGGGCCCTCCGCCATGAACGATGATCGGGTTCATCCCCACATATTTCATCAGAACAATATCTTCCGAAAATGGAACCTTCAACGCGGGATCGATCATCGCCGCCCCGCCATATTTAACGACGAGGGTCTTTCCGAAAAAGGCCTTAATATAGGGAAGGGCCTCAATGAGCGTCTTTGTTTTATCGAGCAGTCGATTCAAGGCGTTACCTTATAAAATATATCTGCTTAAATCTTCATTCTTTGCGATATCCTGCATCTTGTCTTTCACATATTTTGCGTCAATCACAATCTTCTTTTCTTCTGTTTCCGGGGCCTCGAAAGAGATTTTTTCCAAGAGCCGCTCCATAATCGTAAAGAGACGTCGCGCGCCGATATTTTCCGTCCGTTCGTTGACACTGACCGCGGTGGCGGCAATCTCTTCGATGCTATCCTGAGAAAACGTAAGCTCGATTCCCTCTGTCGCAAGGAGGGCGACATATTGTCGGGTGAGGGCATTTTGCGGCTCGGTTAATATCCGCACAAATTCTTCCTTGCCGAGGGAGGTGAGTTCCACCCGAATCGGAAACCTTCCCTGAAGCTCCGGAATCAGATCGGAGGGCTTGGCGGTATGAAATGCGCCGGCGGCGATAAATAAAATATGGTCGGTCTTGACCGTGCCATGTTTCGTGGTGACGGTGGAGCCTTCAATAATCGGGAGGAGGTCTCGCTGTACCCCTTCGCGCGACACATCGGGGCCATGCCCTTTTTCCCGGCTTGCGATCTTGTCAATCTCGTCAATGAAGATAATTCCGGCGTTTTCGGCCCGATGAATCGCCTCCCGAACCACCTCATCCATGTCGATCAGCTTCTGCGCCTCCTCTTGATGGAGGAGAGAGAGGGCCTCCGGTATCTTGACGCGGCGTTTTTTCTTCCTCCCCGGCATCATGTTGCCGAGCATCTCACGCAGGTTCATTTCGATGTCTTCCATCCCGATGTTGGAGATCACTCCGATGGGCGGCATCGCTTTATCTCTCACCTCCAATTCCACGGTCCGTCCGTTCAGCTTTCCTTCCCGCAGTTGCTGGCGCAGCTTCTCTCGGCTCTGCTCGTACGAGTCAGAATGAGGGAGCGACGCCTCGCGCTCCTCGCTGTAAATGCCGGTCGGGGTTTGCAGGGGGGGAGGAGGAAGGAGGAGTTCCAATAACTTCTCTTCCGCATGCCTTGCCGCCTTCTCATGGACGGTCTCCGTATGCTGCGCCTTGACCATATTGACCGAAAGCTCCACCAGGTCGCGGATCATGGACTCGACGTCGCGGCCGACATAGCCTACCTCGGTATATTTTGATGCCTCGACCTTGATTAAAGGCGCCCCTGCAAGTTTCGCCAGACGGCGGGAGATTTCAGTCTTCCCGACGCCGGTCGGCCCGATCATAATAATGTTTTTGGGATAGACCTCATCCTTCAGCTCGGCAGGAAGCCTCTGGCGCCGCCAGCGGTTCCGCAGGGCGATCGCCACCATTCGCTTGGCCTCTTTCTGGCCAATCACATATTTATCGAGCTCCTCCACAATTTTTCGTGGAATGAGCTTGCCGTAATCTTCAGAGAGCATATTTTTCCTATAATTCCTCTATCTCAATTTCTCGGTTAGTGTAGATGCAGATGTCGGCCGCAATCGCCATCGCTTTCTCAACGATGGCGCGCGCGTTAAGCGGGGCGTGCGCCACCAGGGCTCTTGCCGCGGCCTGGGCATAACCCGCGCCCGACCCAATCGCAAGAATCCCGTCTTCCGGCTCAATCACGTCGCCATTGCCAGAGATGATAAAAGAATGTTCGCAGTCCACCACCGCCAGAAACGCCTCAAGCCTTCTTAAAATCCGGTCTGTGCGCCAGTCTTTGGCCAGTTCCACAGCAGCGCGGGTTAAGTTGCCATGGTACTGCTCGATCTTCGCTTCGAACTTTTCAAGTAACGTAAAGGCGTCTGCCGTGGCGCCCGCAAAGCCGGTTAAGATGGAATCATTGAATATCTTTCTAATTTTTTTTGCGTTGTGTTTTACCACGGTGGCGCCCAGCGTCACCTGGCCATCGCCTCCCATCGCCACCTGGCCATGATGACGGACCGATAAAATAGTGGTGGAGCGAATGATCTGGTTCCCGTTGAACGGATGGTCCATGGTTATCCTCGCGGATGCGCCTTGTCATAGACGTGCATCAGATGATCCATCTGCAAATGGGTATAACGCTGTGTGGTTGAGAGGCTGACATGCCCCAACATCTCCTGAACAGACCTAAGATCAGCCTCCCCTTCAAGAAGGTGTGTGGCAAACGAATGCCTCAAGCTGTGCGCGCTTAAACCGGGCTTGTCGATCTTACGCATATATTTCTTAACGATCCGATCGACACTCCGGCTGGTCAGTCGCCCTCCCCGCAGATTACAAAAGAGCCCTTCTGCCATCTGCGGGCGGGATCGAACGTATGCAGAGAGGGCCTCTATCGCGCGTCCTCCGATCGGGACAATCCGCTCTTTTCTCCCTTTCCCAAAAATCCTGGCCATGCCCGCTTGAAAATCAATATCCCCTTCGGAGAGCGCAACCAATTCTGACAGACGAATTCCGGTTGAATAAAAGGTTTCCAAGATAGCACGATCCCGTAACATCGTCCAGTGGTTCCCCGTCGGTTGGGCCATGAGGGTCTGGGCCTGATCGACGGTCAAGAAAGAGGGAAGCCGTTTTTCTTGCTTGGGAGATGCGACCCGCTTGGCGGGGTTTAAGGGGATTTCCCCTTCTCGAACCAGGTATTGGAAGAAAGATCGCAAGACGGCGAGCTTTCTGGCAATGGTGGCGCGACCTATCCCCTGTTTATGCAGGTGGGCCAGGAAACCTCGGATCATCAACGGATCAATGGTTGCCGGGGAGGTCATTTTACCAGCGGGGTTTTTGCCGACTCCCGTGAGAAATTCCCGAAAGGCGACCAGGTCCGATAGGTAATTTCGGTAGGTATGTGCCGAGACATTTCGTTCTACCGAGAGATATCGGCCAAAATTTTGTATTGCGTGATCCATTCCAGAAAGTCTCCTATTGCCCGGTCGGCGATTTTTTGATGGCGAAGCGCCTTGTTTGTTTTTCCACACGCTTCAAGAGGTGGAAAGAGGCCAAAATTGGTGTTGATCGGTTGAAAGAAAGCAGGATGACTTTGCGTGATATAGTGTATCAACGCCCCGTGGGCCGTTGTCTTTGGCGGAGTGACCAGCTTCTCCCCCATAAGCATCCTGGCGGCGTACAGACCCGCAAGACCTCCCATGGCGGCAGACTCGACATATCCTTCGACCCCCACAATCTGGCCTGCCATAAATAGCCCGGGGCGGGTACGAACCTGCAGGCTTTCCGAGAGGATGCGCGGGGAATTGATAAACGTGTTCCGGTGTATGCTCCCAAGGCGCAGGAACTCCGCCGCTTCCAGTCCCGGAATCATCCGAAAGACCCGTTTTTGCTCCGGCCACTTGAGCTTGGTTTGAAAGCCGACCATATTGTAGCAAGAGCCGAATTGGTTTTCGGTTCTAAGTTGCACGACGGCGTAAGGCTCCTTCCCTGTTTTGGGATCGATCAGCCCGACAGGCTTCATCGGACCGAAACGGGGCGTCTGCCGTCCTCGCTCCGCCAGGACTTCAATCGGAAGACACGCTTCGAAATAGGGGGCTTTTTCAAAATCTTTTATTGTAGCCTTCTCCGCCAGGAGCAATGCTTCGTAAAATGTATGATACGCCTGCTCGTCCATGGGACAGTTCAGATAATCGTCTCCTCCTTTGTTGTAGCGGGAGGCGCGGAAGGTGATGTCGAGGTTGATGCTCTCGGCGTCAATAATGGGGGAGATCGCGTCATAGAAATAAAGGTGCTCGGATAGGGTCTCCTGTCGGATGGCATCGGCGAGGGCCTCGGAGGTGAGCGGGCCGGTCGCCACAATCACAATATCGTCCTGCGGGATCTCCTTGGCCTCCTCGCGGATGACTGCGATGTTGGGGTGATCGGCGATGGCCTCGGTGATTTTCTTTGCGAAGACGTCTCGATCAACCGCCAGCGCGGCGCCCGCAGGGACGCGCGCCGTTTCCGCAGCGGAGAGGATTAAGGATCCAAGCCGCCGCATCTCTTCTTTCAGAAGGCCGGGGGCGCTGACCGGGTCGAGACTTCCAAGCGAATTGCTGCAGACCAGCTCGGCGAAATCTCCTCCCTTGTGCGCGGCGGTTAATTTTGTCGGACGCATTTCATGGAGGATGACCGAAGCCCCGCGTTGCGCCGCCTGCCAGGCGGCCTCGCAGCCGGCAAGGCCGCCTCCGATAATGATGATCTTCTGTTGTGACATATCGCGCGTAGACCGTTTTAAAAGTCTCTCTCTGTTTAATGAGATCAAACAGAGGACGAGGAGAGAGCACTCATCAAAGATGAATGGGGAAAATTTCCTCTATTCTATTTCAGGCTTTTCCTAAAATCAACCGACTTCTTCATATCCGCACGCCTTGTTCCGGCAGAGGGTTTTCGCGGGGCCATTTTTACGAGGCTTTTCTACTAGAAAAGGGGCCTGACACTGCGGGCAGGGACGGGGGAGCGGCCGATCCCATAGCGCAAACTTGCATTTTGGATAGCGGTCACATGAAAAGAACACCTTCCCCCGCCGGCTTCGCTTCTCGGCCAAAATGCCGCCGCAACCTTCTTCAGGACAGGCCACACCCGTGTGGACCGGCCTGGTCTGGTCGCAATCAGGATATCCCGAGCAGGCCAGAAACCGCCCGAACCGGCCGGTCTTGATGACCATCGGCTTTCCACACTTCTGGCAGATATCGTCGGTCTTGGTCTCTTTCTCCACGATCTGGATTCCCTGCGGGGTCTCCGTAAACTCTTTCGTGTTCTTGCAGTCAGGATATTTTACGCAGGACAGATACCGACCAAACCGACCCCATTTAATGGCCATCAGGGCGCCACACTTCTCACAAGGGATGTCGGTTTCAATCTGTTGACGTTTCACGTTTTTCATCTCAACCTGGGCCTTGTCGAAGTCTTTTTGGAATGGCTCGTAAAAGTTGCGAATAATCTCCCCCCATTCCTTTGCCCCCTCCTCAATCTCGTCCAGTGCGTTTTCCATCTGGGCGGTAAACGCAACGTTCATGATATCTGGAAAATGTTCCACCAGAAGCGCGTTCACCGTTTTTCCGAGGTCGGTCGGAGAAAAACGCCCTTGGGATTTTTCCACATATTCTCTCTCTTGAATTGTTGAGATAATGGAGGCGTAGGTGCTGGGGCGGCCGATGTCTTGTTCCTCGAGGTCGTGAATCAACAAGGCCTCATTGTAACGGGGGGGAGGCTGGGTGAAATGCTGCTGATGATCGAGCGATTGCAGGGCGAGGCGCTCGTAAGCGGCAAGCTCTGGGAGTCTTTTCTCTTCCTCGTCTTCTTCTTCTCTCCCCTCGATATAGACGATCGTAAAACCGGGAAATGTTACGACCGCCCCATTCGCCCGAAAGAGGTAACTCCCTGCGGTGATATCCACCTGGGTGGCGTCGAAGAGGGCAGGTGTCATGAGGCTCGCCACAAAACGGTTCCAGATCAGCCGATAGAGAAGATACTGATCTTTGGTGAGATCTCCCTTTAATTCTTCCGGACCCCTTTGAACGTCGGTCGGCCGGATCGCCTCATGCCCTTCCTGCGCCGCCTTTTTGCTTTTGTAGAGATGGGGGGTTTCGGGGATATAGTCTCGTCCATATTTCCTCTCGATCCACGCGCGGGCCTCCCTCTGAAAATCGGGCGAGACGCGCACAGAGTCGGTTCTCATGTAGGTGATCAATCCGACCGGCCCCTCTTTTCGCGTCTCGATCCCTTCGTAGAGTTGTTGCGCCAGCATCATCGTTTTCTTCGGGGTAAAGGAGAGTTTTCGGACGCCCTCTTGTTGCAGCCTGCTGGTGATGAAGGGGGGGGCGGGGTACCGCCGTTTCTCCTTCTTTTCAACTTTTGAAACAGCAAAGGGGAGCGTTTGCACTGTTGCGACGATGGCCTCCGCCTCTGCTCTGTTATGAATTTGAATCGGCGCGTTGTCGCATTGAATGAGGCGCGCAATAAAGGGGGTCTGGGCAGACGCGTCTGGAAGGAGATAGGCCTCGACGCTCCAATATTCCACAGGGATAAAGGCGAGGACTTCCCTCTCGCGCTCGCAAATTAAGCGGACTGTCACCGATTGAACCCGTCCGGCGGAGAGGCCGTAGCGGACCTTCTCCCACAAAAGGGGGCTGATCTTATAGCCGACGATCCGATCCATAATACGCCGCGCCTGTTGCGCATTGACTTTCTGCAGATCAATCTCCCCGGGCGATTGCATGGCCTGTTGAATCCCCTTCTCTGTAATCTCGTTAAAAAGGACGCGATAGACATGGGACGATCGCATCTCCTGCGCAATATGCCATGCAATCGCCTCCCCTTCCCGGTCAGGATCAGGGGCGAGGTAAATCCGATCGGCCCCCCTGGCCGCCTTTTTTATCTCGGATAGAATCTTTGCCTTCCCTTTAATCACGACATATTCCGGCGTAAAACCCCGCTCGATATCAATTCCAAACTTCGATTTTGGGAGGTCCTTCACATGGCCAATGGAAGCCATTACTTTAAACTTTCGTCCGAGATACTTTGAAATGGTCTTTGCCTTGGAAGGGGACTCCACAATGACCAGTGATTGACGAGACGGGCCTCCCTCCGCGCCCTCCTCCTCTGGGCCACGTGCCAGAGGCCCTTGGATGTCCTCACGCGCCGGTTTGGCCCGTCTCTTCGTCTCCTGCGGATTTTTAGAGGTCTTGCCCGATATCTTCTTAGCGGTTTTAGCCAAAGGCTGCTCCATTTATGAAAACGAAGTTGCGTTCACTGTTTATATTCTAACAAAAAATTGCCCTGGCAACTGACGCACCCTCCCTTTTAATTCAAGCGAAAGGAGGATGCCAGAGACGGTTGCGGCTGGCCAATGGCCCTCTTCGATGACTTGATCAATATGTTTGGGTTCCCATGAGAGCATCTGATACAGGATCGCTTCATCCCCTTCCAGCGTTGGCCCTTCCAGAGTTAGTGTTGCTGTCTTGGTAGGAGATATTTCTTGCGGCGGCTGTATCTCTTCTAAGATATCATCAACGCTGGTTGTGAGTTTGGCGCCCGATCCGATCAATTGGTGGGGGCCCGCGCTTGTCTCTGAAAAAATGGGGCCTGGAACGGCAAAAACCTCTCTCCCCTGCTCTAAGGCGAGTCTCGCGGTGATCAGGGAGCCGCTTCCTTTAGCCGCCTCCACCACCACGCATCCTAATGAAAGCCCGCTAATGATCCGATTTCTTTGCGGAAAATGATGCGCTTCTGGCCCTGTTCCCATCGGAAATTCGGAGAGAATTGCCCCGTTTTGCGTGATTTCGATGAAAAGTCTTCGATGTTCAGGGGGATAAATTTGGTCTATTCCCGATCCCATAACGGCGATGGTCTTTCCTCCCGCGGCGATGGCGGCGCGATGGGCGATTCCGTCAATCCCACGGGCAAATCCGCTTACAATGGTGACCCCCCGCTCGGCGAGACCCCGGCTGATCTTCTCCGCGACCGACCGTCCATAGGGGGTGTTTTTCCGGGTTCCAACAACGGCGATGGGATAAGTATCGAGCACCCCTATGTCTCCCTTTACATAGAGGAGGGGAGGCGGATCATAAATCGCAAGGAGGAGGGGCGGATAGTCTGGATCGGTCAGGGGAAGAAGGCGTATCCCTTCCTTTGCAATGGCCTCTAATTCTCGATCGACTTCGTTGAAGTCCTTAAAATCGTGTATCGCCTTGATGACATCTTCCGAAATTCCCTCCACAGAAAGAAGGCGCTTCTTATCGGCAGAAAACACAGCCTCGGGCGTTTTGAATGTCTCAATGAGGCGTTTGTAGAGGACATTTCCAATCCCTGCGATCTGTTTTAACGCAAGCCAATCTCGGTATTGCTTCATGAATGCCCCGTTCGGTAAATAGCTGCCCATTATTCATAAAGTGGCGGGAGCAGTCAAGCCCATTTCATGACAGTGTCAAACCAATTTAGAAATGTCCGGTTTTTAGGGTCCTGAAGCCCTGCCTCTTTTTTCTTCTGCAACATAAAGGCTTTCTTCCAGGGATGATCCGGAGCGGGCGTAACCGGGGGATGGTTCAGGCGGATTTTGGGATTACATAGAATTACATAAGAAGCATAAGGGATTCAGAAACAGTAGTAAGTGGGCGAGGATCGTCAGGAAGGGTTTTGTGAGAACGGCCTAACGATGATTATACCGACTTCATGCGGGCCGGCCGCCCATTTCTGAAAGGAAAATAATGGATCCCTGTTGCAACGCGCGGCGATAATAATCGCGATCCGCCGTCACGTAGAAACCGTGTTTGCGAATGGCAAGGACATGATAAGAGGCATCATAAAAAGAAATCCCTTTCACCTTCCTCATCAGGGCCAGAACCTGAAGGCCATACGCTTCATCCAAGGGTTCTTCATGAAACTGGTATCGGAGCAATGTTCGAAATATCTCCCCAGCCATTTCAGGCTGTTTTCTGCCCAAAATATTCCCCACCTCATACCGCCAAAGGGCCGGGAGGCAAATATCGACCTTCTCCGCAAGATAATCCTCCAGGATTAAGAACGCCTTTTGGAAATCCGGTTCCTCTCCCCTTTCAAGAGACCACTTTAGGATGATCGCGGCATCTGGAATAAGCGTGGTCATCCCGGTCTTTTTCGATCTGCCTTTAAAGCCGCATCAATCTCGCGCGCTTCGAGGCTTGCCGTTTTTTTGCGTAAATGAAGCAACGCACGAAATGCCGCCGCTCGGTTGATCCGGAGCAGCTCCTTTTTAATCGCCTCATTCACGAGTTTGCTCCTCTGGCGTGGCGGAACCATTTTGCGAAGCTCCTGCTGTACGGTCTCTTCAATCATAAAATTAATCTTGGGCATGTAATGTAAACCTCCTGATAAGGGGTACTCTTTATCCACCTATATACTACCCCCATAAGATGAGGGATGTCAAAGCGTTGCTATTGGAAACGATTTTTCATAAAATGGGCGCTGGGGGTAAGGCTATGAAAACAGAGCGAAGGTCTTTATTGTGCTGGTTTTCTTTTCTGTTTTATATCGCGGTTTCTCACCTATCGTATGCAGAGGATAA